>QIDN01000155.1 GCA_003229345.1 Nitrospirota bacterium
GCTCAAGCCCAGGAATCTGGCCGTGTTGAGAGAAGTAGCGGCTTGGCGGGAAGAGCAGGCCATGCAACGGAACTGTCTGGCAAAATCCATCATCCGGGATGAACCTCTGCTGGAAATCGCGCGGAACCTTCCGCAGTCTCGTAAAGAAATAGCGGATATCCGCGGGGTCAACTCACGGGAAATCAGTTCCAACGGCGATGAGATTATTGACCTTATCAAAAAGGGAATGAGTATTTCCGAAGATCTGTATCCCACATTCCCCGAGTCCTCTCATTACTCCACCGGCCGGGGAGTGGAGGAGCTTCTTGCCGCGTTCGTTCAAATTCGTTCCGAAGTCTTGAAGATCGAGCCGCACATGCTGGCGGATCGGAAAATGATCCACAGCTTCGTTGAACTCCATGAGAAAAAGGAAGATCTCCAAAAACACCCCCTGTTTCATGGCTGGCGAAAAGAGCTGATTGGAAGCGACCTGCATCTTCTTCTGGAAGGCGAACGGGGGTTGTCCATCAATCCTGGCGGTAAAGTACAATTAATTCCTGCTCTGGCCGATAACAAGTCTCCGAAAGAATCCTGAGCCGTTCCGGCTTTCACCTCACAGGGTTTTCACCCATTGTTGAAATTCAGGCGTTTGGCGAAGGTTTGCCAGATCGGGATCGGACTGCGCATTATTGGGGTTTTTGTATCCCAGGCGGATCGATTGTTGAAGCGCTTCGAGGCTGGCCGCCTCCTGATGGGTCAGGGAATAATAACAGGCGAGGTTGTAATAGAGGTGCGGGTTTCCGGGAGTCCGGGCCTTTAACGCATCAAGCATTTTTTTCGCTTCTTCGTACTGTTGCCCTTTCAAATAGGCGTTGCTCATATTGATATAGACTGCGGTCAGAGCGGGGTCATGGTGCAGGGCCATCTTGTAATTATGCACAGCTTCTTTCCAATTCCCCTTGTTTGAAAATTTGTTTCCCTCGTTGTAGTGAAAAACAGCCATCCGGTGTTCCCTCACCGGGTCGACCGGGATGGCTCCGGGATCGGGCGCCTGGCTGAAGGCTTTATCCAGGGTATTGGATGACTTCGGAGATTCATCGTGATCATGCGAATGACCGTGATTGTGTGAAGAGTCGGAGTCGTGATCCGTGGATTCGAGGGGAGGACGGTACTGATCGCCAACCACAGTGAGCACCAGCAATAAAACCGACAACAGAAGGAAGTAGGGTTTCCATGATTCGGGCACGCGTTTCATGCCTCCAGCATACTTGATTTGATGGAACAATTGCACCTTTACTGTTCCTCACAATTCCGCAACGAATTGTAAAACAGTCCTGATCGATACTTTCCTCAGAGGAGCCTCATATCGTTTTGGATTTGGAGGGGAATTGGTTTACAATCGACCCGAAGAGCCGGTCTGCCGGTTTGACCTTCAACAACCTCCTTCCCCAAGAGAGCTGGATGAGTATTCATATCCTTCCAAATGACCTTGCCAACCAGATCGCGGCCGGAGAAGTGGTCGAGAGGCCCGCTTCGATCGTCAAGGAAGTGGTGGAAAACTCGATCGACGCCGGCGCGACCCGCATCAGCATCGAAATTGAAGAGGCCGGGAAAAAATCTATCCGCGTGTCCGATAACGGATCGGGAATGGAGCCGGAAGATGCCCGCTTGGCTTTTGAACGGCACGCCACCAGCAAAATTCAGACTGCGAGTGATTTGGAGAGCATCCGATCGCTGGGGTTCCGGGGCGAGGCGCTTCCCAGCATCGCTTCCATCTCCCGCGTGCGTATGGCTACCGGGACGGGGAAAGGCCGCAACGGAATCGAGATCTCTATCGAGGGGGGCGGTGTTTCCCAAGTGAAGGAAATTGCTTTTTCCCAGGGGACGACGATCGAGGTCAATCAGATTTTTTACAACACCCCCGCACGCCAGAAATTTTTAAAGAGAGACAGTACCGAAGCGTCGCACATTACCCAGGTGGTGCAACAGCAGGCGTTGGCGCATCCGGAAATTCAATTCAGTCTGCACCACAACGGCCGGCAATTGTTGGCCACACTGCCGACCGATCAGAGACTGTACCGGATCGCAGAATTGTTTGGCGCCGAATTGTCGAAGGAGCTGATTCGGGTGGAGAAGGATGACGGGACCTACCGCATCGAGGGGTTCATTTCCAGTCCCGTGTATACCCGGTCCAACCGGAATACGCAGTATTGTTTCATCAATTCGCGCTTCGTCCGCGACCGGATTCTGCTGTCAGCGACGCAACAGGGATACAGTCATCTTCTGCCGAGAGGCCAGCATCCTGTTCTATTTTTGTTCATGACGATGGACCCGGGTCTGTTGGATGTAAACGTTCATCCCGCGAAGGCGGAAGTCCGGTTTGCGTTTCAGCAGGACGTGTACCGGTTTGTCAGTCACGCGGTTCAGGATGCTCTGCAGCAAAACGAAAAATCCTTCGCGGCAGTGGGTGATGGTTCGGCACCCGGGCAGGGCCGCGATCTAAGACCTTCTTTGGATGTGCCCGGACACCAGCCGGCATCGGTACCCTCGAAGGGTCCGACTCTGGGGGCATCCCAGACGGAACCTGGGAGAGGAGACTGGAGCCGGGGGCTGGAGGCATTATACAGTCCGGCTCCCTCGGTGGATCGGGTGAGAGGCGTTGAGGTGGACCCCCGGCAGATCGAATTCTTCGGACAAAAACCCAAGCCGGTTTCAGACATGGTGTTTTCCGAGTTCGAACCGGTGGGGCAGTTGAACAACTCATTCATTTTGATGCAGGGTCCAAAAGGTGTTTTGGTGGTGGACCAGCATATTGCCCACGAGCGAGTGTTATACGAGCGGTTCCGGGAAGCGGCTGAAAACAAAAAGGTGGAGGTTCAGGATTTGCTGTTTCCTCTGGCGGTGGAGTTTCCCCCGGCAGAGGCGCAGGCCTTGACGGAACATCTGGAATCGCTCAGGGAATTGGGAATGCATTTGGAATCTTTCGGTAAAGATGGGTTCCTGTTACGTTCGGTGCCGGCGGTTTTGAAAAATCACGATCAGGAAAGTATTGTCAGGGAAGTGGCGGGGCGGCTGATCCGGGAGGAGAAGGACCACACCCTCCAGAATAAGATGGAGGATATTATGATTATGATGTCCTGCCGCAATGCCATCAAGGTGAATCACCCTATGGAGCTGGACCAGATTCGCAAACTGATGCACGATTTAGAGCAAACCCAAATGCCTTATACCTGCCCTCATGGCCGACCCATCGCGCTGTTGTTTGAAATGAACGATATTCTCAGAAAATTTCAGAGAATTTAAGAAACGAAGGACATGGTTTCCAAAGTTACCTTCACGCAGTTGAAGCAGGAATCGTCTTCAACCTTTGAGAGTGATCTTCTTGATGGTCTTGGCCATTTTTTTCAGTTTGCTGGCATTTCGGATCTTCTCGACTTTTCTAGAAACCTTTTTCTTTCCCGTTGCCGTGGAGGCCCGGCTTTTATGCTTCTTTAGGGACCATTCCATATCCAGCAGGCACTTGTCTTGGGATTTCGGGTTCATTTTCCTGAAATGATTCAACAGCTTTTTTTCATCCTGATTCACCGCTACATAGTAATCCCCGCGAACACCCTTGAAGACCAGACGGCCTTCCTTGAGTGAACCGCCAATGGCGTCTATCTGGCTGAGTTTCCCTACAGGTGGATCCAAGTCGGGCATTTCGAGATCGGACGGTTCCAACTTGGTGATCAGCAGGCGGTCCAGGGAAATGCAACCCAGTCGGGCGAATTTGACCAGGACAGCCACCGGGGCATCCCGCTCACCGGCTTCGTAGCGGACATACGTCCTAAAGCCGATATCAAGAACTTTGGCGATAGCCATTTGGGTACAACTCAGGCCCTTACGAATGGTTTTCATGTTTTCAGATAACGTGGTCATATTCTATTTCGCTTTCCCCTCCTAGATTATAAATAGCCAAAAATTATAATACACTAACCCATCAAAAAAAATTAAAAACGACCTTTCCCCCTTTAATAAGAAAGCTTTATATGAAAAAAATCAACCCAAAAAGGGTAGTTTTTTAGGGGATGATAACCTCATCGATCAATGAAAGGGCTGGAGGTAAAAAGTATTCTACAGGATTGTTGGATAGTGGATATGCAGAGTTAGCGGTTCAGGCCAATTCGATGCCATTCTTTCTCAAATATTTGTAAGCTTCTTCGATCCAGTGTCTTTCTTTTTCCAGCTTATAATCCGGCAGGTCCTTGGAAGACCCGATAATACTTTTCATGTAATCGATGGCTTCCTTCTTCTGGCCTTTTTTATCCAAAAGCCGGGCGTAGTGGTAATACGCCTTGAAAAAGTGAAATGAGTTGATAACAGCCTTATAAGCTTCCAAGGCCTTGTCTTCCTGGTCGGAGAGCCGGTAACACTCGGCCAATCCGAAAATAGCATTGCCATAATCGTATTTTTTGTCGATTTTTATCAGCTCTTCAAGAACTTTGGCGGCTTCAGCGGGATGACCCATGCCATGCAGGGCTTTTCCCAGACCGTACCGTGCATCGTTCAGTTCCGGATCTTTTTTGATGGCTTCTTCAAACTGGGAAACCGCCGCCTCATATTTTTTTTGCTCCAGATAAATTTGCCCCAGTTTCTCGTAGTGGTAGGCTTTGTGAAATTTGGAGATCAACTCCTTGAGTTGCAGGGTTTCTTCGGTTTCGATTTCGCGTGGCGGACCGGTGCTGAACAGCTTGATGGGCTTTAAAGTAGGCCCAGACCCGCCCGCCCGATTTTTAACCGCAAAAAAATAGGCAAAAGGTCCGACCGGAATCAGAAAAACAATAATGATGATCCAGATGAAGTGCTCCTTCCGATTGAAGCAATCCATGCACATCCACAATACGAATGCGGTATAGGCGATCCAGAAAATATCCATTATGACACTACTTGTGACGAGGTGAAGGCCAAAGCTCCCTGCCGCTCAACGACTTTGTTGCTTTCGTCCAGCAGGAGTACTCGGGGCTGATAATTTTCTACTGTATCTAGGCTCATCATACCATAAGCTGCGATGATGATGCGGTCCTTTCTCTCC
>QIDN01000364.1 GCA_003229345.1 Nitrospirota bacterium
AACCAGTGAGAATATAGACAATACAAAAATGGATATCTGCCGCTTTTTATCTTGCAGTGTTTGGGAATGAAAAAACCACCGGTAAATGATAATCCCTGCATATGTTGCAAGGATCAAGGGAAGAGGACGCATCAAATCCATCCAAAAAATATTTTTATGGAAGATAATCAAAAGAACCAGAAAACCTGAAAAACAAATCCAAAAAGTTCCCTGGGTATTTCCAAAACGGCTCACAATCCCTTTGTTGAGAAATGTTAAGGCTGTGTACATCAACAGGTAGCCCCCTAAAACGATGAACATATAACGCAGATTATCCCAGAAGAAATCGATGCCCGTAACTGCTTTGAAAAAGGGTAATGATTTGATTTCAGAATTAAAAATGTAAGTCAAATGAGTGAAAGGACTCTCCAAAGCTTGTTCGATCGGCATATGAAATGAAAAATAAAATACAAATACCAGAGAGGGAATGAAAAAAGCTGAAAAGAAAATTAGCATTTTATGCAGTTTGCTTTTCAAAGACGTTTCCTGGAGTTGAAAGGCCAGTAGGAGGCCTGTGCCGATAGCGGTTATCTCCGCTAAAAATACCTCGGGTTTGGTCAATAGAATCAAGCCGGAAAGGAGACCGATCCAAAATAACGTGCGGGATAGAGGATTTCTGAGGTAGTTGAAGAATTGATGGATGGCCACAAAACTCAGGAAAACTCCGTGAGGCAAAGTGTATTCGTAAGCGCAAACGAAATTATAATTGCTCACCTGAAGGTAATTTCCAAAAGCAAAGACCACGATAAAAGATAATGCAGCAAGAAATCCGGTTTGAGGATTGAATAGATTGCGAAAAAGGTGGTGGATGATGATCGTCAGGATGATGATCAGGCCGATATTAAACCAGGCGAGTATGGAAATTCCGGGCCCAAACACCATAAACAGCAAACTGTGTATGTAGGCCGATAAAGGGCCATAAATATAGATAATATCCTTGTATAGGACTTGCCCTTGGGCTAACTGCCAGGGAGCATAAACCTGCAGGCTAAAATCCACGAGAATATCCATCCACTTTCCCCAACTGATCACAACCATTACCAGTAATGCCAGCAGAAGTACGATGGGACCCCAGCGATCGAGTTTAAAATTGAGGAAGGGATCAGATTCTGATTTTTGATCGGGAATGGAGGCAGGGTCGGCAGGCATATGGCCTTAAAAGGATGAAGTTTTTTAAAAATTTGACGCCAAAACTACGCATAAGCATTATAATATCCCCTATTTAAGATTAAGGGTATACTACTCCGATTGCAATTGAAAGCTGTGGCCCATATCCAGTCCCTGTGGCCGAGTAACCTAAGAAAACCATTTTCTAATCAGGAATAAACCAACCAAAATGATCCATCCATTTAAAGACACAACACCTAAAATTCACTCCTCCGCCTGGGTGACGGAAAGCGCGCAGGTTATCGGCGACGTGATCATTGGCGAAGAAAGCAGTATTTGGTTCAATGCGGTGATCCGCGGCGACGTCAATTACATTCGTATCGGCAAACGGACCAACATCCAGGACGGATGTGTTCTGCACGTTGCGCGCCGGACGTTACCGTTGGTGATAGGTGACGAAGTTACCGTCGGTCATAATGTCACCCTGCATGCCTGCACCATCGGCAACCGATGCCTGATAGGCATGGGCGCCGTGGTGATGGATGGCGCCGAAGTGGGAGAAAACTCTATTGTGGGCGCCGGGTCCCTGGTGACGCCGGGAACAAAAATTCCACCGGGCAGTCTGGTGATGGGCTCACCGGCCAGGGTCAAACGTCCGCTCACTGACGCAGAAGCCCGCAGCATCCGCGAATCCGCCGCGCATTATGTCGGCGATATCGAAACCTATCTGGATTAACTCCCTCGTGTCATGAAAGAACGTCTGGCTGTCATCGGAGGAAGCGGAGCCTACCATTTACTGACCCAGAACCGCCTGGGTGAAGAGACCGAATGCCAGACCCTCGACACTCCCTTCGGACCCAGCGCTCCCATTCACCGGTTCCAGGTTGGCGACCTGGCGTTTCTGTTTTTGTCCCGCCACGGCGAAACGGATTATTCCGTTACCGCGCCCTTCGTCAATTACCGCGCCAATATTTACGCGCTCAAGGAATGTGGAGTGGAGCGCATCATCTCCTGGTCGGGACCCGGCATCATCAACACCGCGTTCAAGCCGGGCGAGTTTGTTGTTCCTCACGACATCATCGATGAAACCCGCAACCGCGAATCCACCTTCTTCAAGAACAGCGGCGTCGGTTTCATCCGGCAAAGCCATCCCTTTTGTCCGGAGGTGCGGGAAGTGCTACACGATGCGGTTCACCATTCCGGTATTGCCCACCATGAGCAAGGCGTGTATGTGTGCACGGAGGGGCCGCGCCTGGAGTCACCGGCGGAAATTAAAAAATTTCGAATCATCGGAGCCGATCTGGTGGGCATGACACTGGCGCCGGAAACTTTTCTCGCGCGGGAGTTGGAGATGTGCTACGCGCCGGTGTGCTACCTGACCAATTACGCGGAGGGGGTAACCGATCGGGAATTCAAAACCGGGCAATTGTTTGAAGGCATGCAAACGGATCAGGAAAAATCTGCTGTAGAAAAATCCGTTCTGCAATTCCCCGCCATCCTCGCCGCCAGCCTGACCCTGTTGAACGATCTGGAACGTGCCTGTCATTGCAAGGAGGCCCTGCAACGTTACCGGAATAAGGGGATGATTGGTGACGACTGGCACACTTGGATCGGCCCGCCGTAAACGGTTGGATTAAGGAAACGCCAGCGAAGGAGGGCTGTTGTTGTATGTCAATGTGTGGTCGATAAATTTCTGGTGGACCGAGTTAGGTGGCTCGGTCTTGCGTATAAAAATTCGCGAATGATGATCCTGATAAATTTTCACCCACCCCTCGTGAGATTCTATTGCCTGGTTTTCCAGAATTGTTAAGATGATCTCGTGCGGATAGAGGTTTAGATAGTACTGCCATCCCTCCCAGCCTGCTTGGAACACCATATTCTGAATGATGGAATCCGGTGGATATACGGTCCAAAAACGGCCATCTACCGATACCTTCGACTTCGGTAATTTCCAAATCACATATTCCCCCCAGTCTGAAGTCGTCATAATATTGCCATTGATTCCGTTCTCTTTAAGAAACCGGACTGCGTATACCGGATTGATAGCCGGGTCGACGTGGATCTGAAACCCGTGTCGCTGCCATTTTAAAAAATTGTGGCTCAGTTGAAAACCCGCGAACAATCCCATGGATACCAGAACTCCCACATGGACCCAGCGTGGCCAGGGTCGGCTTTTACGGGAAGGGGTCCACGACTCGATGAGTGAAGCGAAGCAGGCGGCTGTCATCGGTATCATGACGATAACAGCCAGTACCGAATGCCGCTGGTGTTTGAATCCATAGAACACACTGAACGCAATAATCGCCAGCTCCCAGGGACGCTTGCGTGCTGGAGAAAACAGCGATACCAAAAAAAGTAGCGCCAGAATTTTATAATGGATAAATTGGGTATTCCATAGAGGAATGGGCCACCACTCCTGCACCTGTCGCTCGCGGGGAATGGTTTCCAGAAGGAATGTTAACAAGTGGTAGCCATACGGATTGACCAAAAGAGCGAGAAAGGAAACTCCCAGAGAATAAAATAAAATGACATCCGGTTTTCCCTGCTCCCGAATGCGAGTGATCGACTCGACAAAAACAAACATCCCGAAAATTCCAAATCCTGCTACAAAGCCGCCGTGACAATTTACCCAGAGCGCCATCAACGGGGGCACCCACCAGATCGCCCACCGTTTGCCTTCGGAGTAGCGGTACAGAATCACCAGCAGAACCGTGAGAAACAGGAAGGTCATCAAGTGAGGTCGGCTGGCAAAGCCCAAGGCAACTACATGCGTCCATAGGATGAAAAAGAGGCAATACACCATGATATTTTTGGAGCGCTCAAAATATAACTGAGAAAGCAAATGGATGATGGTCAGGCCGAGTCCCAGTTTAAATATCAGGATGCCGGTGGACCCTAATATTTTATACGACAGATAAAACAGGACTTCCGTCAACCATTCATGATTGAACCATGAGTGGTTTGGAAAAACATAATTGTAAGGATCGGTTTTGGGCACCGCCCCCGTTTGCCAGATATCTTCCCCGAATTTGATATGACCCCAAAGATCAAAATCGGAGCCGGTAAAGGAAAAGGCGTTGAGCGCGTAGCAGTAAACCAGAATCCGGGCGAGGAGGCTGTATTGTGATTTCAAGGGCATGGATGACAAAAGTTAAAATTGGATCAGCCGTGAATACCTGCACGACAGGAAGGGTGTCTTTATCAGGATAAGGCAAATTGAAGCAAACGGGAAGTAAATCAGTAGTTGTCATGTAAACAAAAAGAGACGTATATTCAAATTCATCCTTTTAATTTATGCTGACCCTCCTTACAATATTTGTATCCATGATTATCAATCAAACCGATGATCATTCTTTATCGTTTCCCAAACTCATTATCCCTTTGAATACCGATGAAAATTATTGAAGTCATTGCAGACGTCAGCTATCAGGACATCATCACCACTATTGCCGACCAACATGAAGTGCAGGATTGCTGGTTGGGGCCGAAGGGTGAAGACGGGCGGCGGATGATCCGTTTGATCCTTGGTGACGAGAAAAGGCAGGAGGTTCTGGACGCACTCCAGGGCGCCTTGGCCAACAGTGTAAAAGCCAAGATTATCGTTTCCGCCGTGGAAGCAGTTTTGCCCCGTGTGGAAACGAACGGGGACAAAAACTCGAAGATGGAGACGTCCGGCTCCACCACACGTGAAGAACTTTACAACAACATAGAAAAAAACGCGCGGTTGAACAGTACTTATGTGATCCTGGTGGTGCTATCGACCATCGTCGTCGCGATCGGCCTGTTGGCAGACAATGTGGCGGTGGTGATCGGAGCCATGGTCATCGCTCCCTTACTGGGACCCAATATTGCCCTCGCGTTGGCTGCT
>QIDN01000368.1 GCA_003229345.1 Nitrospirota bacterium
CGGCCTATTTGGGAATTCTGTATGTCTGGTTGGCAGTCTGGATCGTCCAGAGGTGGCGGAACCCAAAGGAGCTGACGTGGAAGGGGTGTCACGTCCTCTTCCTCCTGCTGGTGCTATATATTGCCGGAGCCAGTAGCGTCAACTACGGGCAGGACCGATACCGGGTGGTGGTGATGCCTCTGCTGTGCATTTACGCGGGCGCCGGGTTTCCGGGATTCCTGAATTATTTGAAAACCTTAAATTGGTGGGGAAAAAAGGCCGCATAAAGGCTGGTTATCGGGATTTTTGACCTCTGCAAAGTAGGCGGAGGGATACCTTGTGATTTGTCCATCCCTATAATAGAATGCTGGCATCCGGAATGAGCCGGCAAGTATGGGTTATTGAAAGTCACCTCTTTATAGTGAAACCATAAAATGATCGTCCCCTATATTATTTTGATTGTCGCTACCGTAGTAGAAATCCTCTCTTTGACCTGGCTGGGCACGCAGATCAGCGTTCTCAATACCATTTCACTGACCATGCTCACGCTTCTGCTCGGAGTGATCAACGGTCGCAGTTACGGGGAGGAGTGGTACGGAAAAATGCAGTGGCATTTGAAGTCGGGTACCTTGCCAAGCGACGAGGTGGTCAACGGCGCCGTCATGAACGTGGGCAGTAAACTGCTTCTGATGCCGGGACTGGTGACCGATGTTCTGGGATTTTTGGTTATACTTCCCCAAACGCGGTTCATCGCCAAAAATATTGCGTTGAGTTTATTCAAAAAGAAATTGAGCCGCCGGGAGCAATGGTTTTTCTTCCAGGAATAAGACCTGCCTTGCGAACTCCAGCCTAAGGGGTTTGGATCCACCATGATTTTCACCGTTCCGCCACGTAATCTCCAGCCTGAACTACTCGATCTGGACGAGGCCCCCTTCGAAGAAGTCAAGGACAGCCTGCAGGATGTTCAACGGGTCAACCGCTACCTGAGCGGATACCGGGTGCTGTTGCACTATATCGGCCAGTTCTTCGATCGACATACGTCCTCACAACCCATTCATATTTTAGATGCCGCCACCGGCTCCGCCGATCAACCGATGGAAGTGGTGCGTTACGCCCGCCGGCGGGGAATCCCTGTACAGGTGACGGCCATCGACATCAACCGTAAGATGATCCGCTTTGCGCAGGAGGAGGCCCGAGAGTTCCCGGAAATTCGTTTCGTGCAATGCGACGTGTTGCACATGCCGTTCGAGGAGAATGGTTTTGACGTGGTGATCAATTCGCTTGCCCTGCATCATTTTTCAGAAGAACATGCGGTGACCCTGCTGAAAAGTTTTTCCAGGTTGGCGAGGCGGGGGGTGATCGTCAACGATCTGCATCGGAGCCGGGTGGCTTATGCTGCGATCTATATTTTGACGCGGTTGTTGACGCAAAATCGCCTGACCCGCTACGACGCGCCCGTTTCAGTGATGAATGCCTTCACGCCGGAAGAAATGCGAGCCATGGCGCAAGAAGCGGGCTGGCAACGGTTTGAAGTGAACCGCCACTTTCCCTATCGGATTGCACTGGTTGAGAATAAATTGTGAATTAAAGTTTGCAGCAGAACTTCTGGAATGAGAATAAGAATATGAATCCATACGATGTCATTATTATAGGAGCCGGACCGGCGGGATGTGCCAGCGCCTTGTTCCTGCATCAAAAAGGACTGCGGGTATTGGTATTGGACCGGGCCGCGTTTCCACGCGACAAGGTGTGCGGCGAGTTCATCAGTCCCGCCGCCGATGACATTTTGGCAGAGCTCGGCGTTTTGGAGGCCATTCGGCAATCCAATCCGATGCGTTTGCAGGGTGTAGCGATCTCTTCCTACGGCAAACCGGAATTGTGCATTGATTATCCGCCGTGCCCCGGACGGGTAAAGCCGATGACCAGCCTATCGCTTCCCCGATTTCAGTTGGACCACCTGTTGGTTCAGAAAGTGGTGGAGCAGGGTATTGAGGTTAGGGAGCGGCATGCTGTGGACGATTTTCTGTTTGAAGAAGACCGGGTTGTCGGAGTTAAAGGGCGAGACGAAACCAACCGTCTGTGTACCTTTTCTTCATCGGTGGTGGTGGATGCCAGTGGGCGCAACGGATTGTCCCTGCGCCGATTGGGACTCATCAAGCCGCATCGGGGGCCGGGGAAAATTGCTCTTGCCGCCCATTGGGAAAACGTTCAGTTCCCGCATGACTATTGCTATATGCATATCAGCTCACCCGGTTACACGGGCATGGCGCCGGTGGGAAACGATTCCGTCAACGTGGTGCTGGTGGTGGAGGACCGGAATGTCAAAGGGCAGGAGTTGGGCGATTTCTATAAAGCCACGGTTCTAGGAAACGAGCGGCGTCAGTCACTGCTGGCGGGAGCCCGACTCAAGGAACGCGTGCGGTCGGTGGGATCGCTGGCCTATGATGTTCGGCCCGTTCCATGCGGGGGTTTGGTTCTCGCTGGCGACACCACGGGATTCATCGATCCGTTTACGGGAGAGGGAATTTACCTTTCTTTAAGGAGTGCGCAACTGGTGGCGGGAGTTATTCAAAAAGCATTTGCGGTGGGGGACTTTTCCAAAGCCTTTCTGGCGGAGTATGATCGGCAGAGACAGTTGGAGTTCCGCAAAAAATTTATCCTGAGTCGAATTTTACAAAAGATCATTTACCGGCGCCGGTGGTGTGATGGAGTGGTGGCCTTACTTCGGCGGAATCCTCAGATGGCGCAAACACTGGTGGGTGTTATCGGTGATTACTTTCCTGCCGACCGCGTGATGTCCTGGCCATTTCTTTTAGAGGGAGTTCGGGGTGTGGCTTTCCCCAAACCTGAGACCGCGCCGCACCCCGTGAGCGCGACCGGTCTGGGGAAATAGAAATTCCGATGGGAGTTGCCGGGGTGAAGAACCGTTTTAACTGAGGCTGGCCTCATATTGTTCGATGATTTTAGTCATCCGGTCCTTGCCTTTCAGCTTTTGTTTTTGTACGGTTTTCTTTTCCAGTTCCTGTTCCGGGGATAGGAAACTCATTTTGTTTAATTTTTCCACCCGGTGTTTCAGCTCTAAGTGTTCCTCGTAGAGTTTTTTAAACTCGTCATTTTCGCCTTGGACCTTTTCCAGCAATGTCGGGTCAATTTCCATAGTTTGATCTCCTTTCGACTCATTATCCTCCCAAGCTCAGTTCGGCTTCGGATTTTCGTATGTAATTAATTTTTAGTTGGTTCAAATCAAAATGATTTTGATGGTCAAACTGCCGCGAAGCCAGCAGGGCAGTACCTGCGGCAGTAGAAAACCTGGGTTGAGTTTTGGGTTCCACAAAGCGGACGCCGAGGAACTCTTTGAAAATTTCACGGTATCGTTCCACACCATTACCGAGAAACAGTGTGGGAGCCTCGATTTTTTCGCACAACGCTTCTGGTGAAAGTGCGCTTTCCTTTATGAGTGGGCGCAGGCCGTCTTTTTGAGATTCAAAAACCGCCGCGTACACTTCGCTTTTGCGGGCATCCAGTGCCGTGCAGATGGGGTGCTTGGGGGAATCCAGAGTGCAGGCCAACGCTTCCAGCGAATTGATTCCTACGAAAGGTTTTTCCGTGGCCAGGACGAATCCCTTGAGCAGGCTGACACCTATTCTCAGCCCGGTGAAGGAGCCTGGGCCGATGGTCACTGCAAACCCATCCACATCGTCCAAACGAGACTTTCCCTCTGTCAGGACCTGGTCCACCATCTGCAAAAGGTATTTGGAATAGGAAGGCCGAGGATCGGCGATTCGTTCCGCAACGACCGTATCGTTGTTCAGGAGTGCAACACTGCAACCCGGAGTGGATGAGTCAATCCCTAAAATTCTCATCGTTCCCCTGTCTGTTTCGTTGATATGTCTATAAAATTTTTCCAAGAGGCATACAGCCATAAACCTCTTTTATTCAACTTATTTCATTACCGCTGAAAAGTCAATGTCGAACCCGGATACTTCTTTTCGGGAGGGATGAGTGCCCAAAACACATCCCGATAAGTTTTTAGTTGTCGGGGGGTTAAGTGAGGAATCCTGTATGGGAGAGGATCGGTTTTTTTGTGGGAAGAGAGCCTGCCGGGCGGGCCTTGACCTGCCATCCGTGACGGCTTGCTTGGTATTTATTGATTTTATTGAACTTATTGCTTGACAAAAAATGTCTTTCGATTTACTTTTACTTGGCATGCAATGTAAATTAGTTGCAAGGTATTGATTTTGAAACGATTAAAAAATGAAACTTTCAGCCTGTTTCATCCTATTGAAATATCCTATTAACTGGATGGAGGACTCTTATGTTCTATCAAGTCAAGGTTTTGGATCAGCAAGGTAAAGTAAAGAAAGTGATATCCTCCAAGCGTTTGAGCAACAAGTACTGGAAACGGAATAATGAAGGGAAGGAATTTACCGGAAGCATGGGATTAGAAGATGGCGAATTTGATGAATCCGGTTGGAGTACCCCGGGGATTTCCAAAGACAGTCGGGTTAAGCTTGACGAATCGGCTTAACCTTCTTCCTTACCTCATTTTTTCCATAGAACAACGGTATTCCTGCCTTTAATTAAAGAATCAACTTGTATTAATCTGAAACAACCTTCAGAATCGTTCATAGCTTGAACCGCCAAGTACAAAAATCTGGTGTGAACCTTAATTCCTGCCTCAATTCCTATGTATGTAACCACAGATGAGGATCTCCCCGAGCTGATCCAAAAACTGGAAAACTGTGAAGTTCTGGCTGTGGATACCGAGTTTGTCCGTGAAAAAACCTATTTTCACCGATTGGGCCTCATTCAGATCGGCGGCGACGGGGTTTACGGCGCGGTCGATCCCATTTCCGTAAAAAACCTGGAGCCACTGCTGGAGCTCTTGAAACGCCGGGATAAAATTAAGGTGTTTCATGCGGGCAAACAGGATTTGGAAATCCTGTTCCGATTGACCGGAGAAGTGGTTCAGCCGATGTTTGATACCCAAGTGGCCGCGTCAATGGTTGGATGGGGT
>QIDN01000433.1 GCA_003229345.1 Nitrospirota bacterium
GCTCAGGGTATCAAGGAAGCCGGCGAACAGGCGGTCATGGAGGTCGGCATCGACTACCTGCACCCCGAAATGGTTAAAATGCTTGGACGGCTCAAGTACCGCACCAGTTATACGCAGAACGTTCTGGAGCATGTTAAGGAAGTGGCTTGGGTATGCGGCGCCATGGCCGCAGAGTTAGGTTTGGATGTCCAGCTCGCTAAGCGGTCCGGCCTGCTCCATGATATCGGTAAGGCCATCGACCGGTACACCGACGGCACCCATACGCAACTGGGCGTGGAAATTGCCAACAAATATAATGAACACAAATATGTGGTCAACTCCATCGCGTCTCATCATGAAGACGTGGAGCCGGAATCCCTGTACGCGGTGTTAACCGCCGCGGGTGATACCATTTCCGCTTCCCGGCCCGGAGCACGACGGGAAATGCTGGAGACTTATGTGAAGCGAATGGGTCAGTTGGAAGAAATCGGCGACTCCTTCAAGGGAGTGGAAAAAACCTACGCCATTCAGGCAGGCAGAGAGGTCCGCATCATTGTTGTTCCTGATAATATCTCCGATGACGAAGCCAGTCTGCTTTCCAGAGATGTGGCCAAGCGAATAGAAAAAGAAGTCACCTATCCCGGTGAGATCAAAATAACGGTGGTCCGGGAAGCGCGTTACGTTCAGATGGCCCGGTAAGCCCTAGCGCGGAGGCTCCTGCATGGGAGCCGAGTTCTTTGGGTGCCGTTTTAGTGATCGCCTAATCTACAACCAAAACCCCTGCATACAACCATTTCATGGAAGAATCCACAGACCTGCTCAAGCTGCGCCGCGACAAAGTCGCTGAGTTTCGCGAAAAAGGGATCAACCCCTACATCAACCGGTTCAAGGTCAACGCCTTCATCGGAGATCTGACAAACGAGTTCCACGAACTCTCCAAAGAGGAACTTGAAGAAGCGCCACGCGAATACGTCGTCGCGGGACGTATCATGACCCGGCGCAAACACGGCAAGACCACCTTTTGTAATATCAAGGACGGCACCGGCACTATCCAGTTGTACATCAAAAAAGATGATATCGGAGCCGAGTCCTACGAATTGTTTTCCAAGTTCGATATTGGCGATTTCATCGGCGTGGAAGGACGGCTATCCAAGACCAAGACCGGCGAGTTGACCGTCTTTTCCAAAAAGGTGACCCTGCTGACCAAGTCGCTCCTGCCGCTCCCGGAAAAGTGGCATGGCCTCAAGGATGTCGAGTTGCGGTACCGCCAGCGCTATGTCGATTTGATCGTCAATCCCGAAGTGAAAGAAGTCTTTATCTCCCGCAGTAAAATCATCCAGGCGATCCGGGATTTTCTCAACGAGCGGAATTATCTGGAAGTGGAAACTCCGATGATGCAATCCATCCCCGGTGGCGCCACAGCCAAACCGTTTGAGACTCATCATAATGCTTTGGACATGGACCTGTATCTGCGTGTCGCCCCGGAGCTTTATCTGAAGCGGTTGGTGGTGGGCGGTATCGAGCGGGTGTATGAGATCAACCGCAGCTTCCGTAACGAAGGCATTTCCACCGAGCACAATCCCGAATTCACCATGCTCGAGTTTTATACCGCCTATGCCGACTACCGGGACCTCATGGCACTCACCGAGGAATTGTTCCGCTATATCGGGAAGACGGTTTTTGATAAACAGATTTTTCCCTGCACCTATGAAGAAAACGGCGAGACCCATCAGGTGACCATCGATTTTTCCCAACCCTTCCGTGTGCACACGTTCAAGGCATCGTTGACCGAAGTGGGACAAATTCCGCCGGAAGCGGTAGCCACTCAGGAAAGTGCCGTAGCATATGCCCTGGAGCATAAAGTGCTTCTGGAGAAAAGGGATACCTTTGCAAAGGTGTTGGGCAAATTGTTTGATCATTTTGTGGAGCCATTGTTGGTGCAACCGACCTTTATTATCGACTATCCGTTGGAATTATCGCCCCTGTCCAAAAAGAAGGAGGATGATCCGAATCTGGTCGAGCGGTTCGAATTGTTTGCCGGACGGCGCGAGTTGGCCAATGCCTATACTGAGTTGAACGATCCCATCGACCAGAAAGAACGCTTTGAGCAACAGGTGGCGCAAAAAGAGGCAGGTGACGAAGAGGCGCACTGGATGGATCACGATTTCATCCGCGCTCTGGAATATGGCTTGCCGCCAACCGCTGGCGAGGGAATCGGGATCGACCGCCTCGCCATGATGTTCACCGATGCCCAGTCGATCCGCGACGTTATTTTATTCCCGCAGTTGAAAAAGGAAGCCGGAACGGTTTAAGCTGTTACAACCGGTAACCCGTGCCGGGTTATCCATTCCTTTCGACGGAGCCCCATGAGCTACGAACTACTAATCAGTTGGCGTCACCTCTGCTCCCGCAAATCCCAGAAATTCATTTCTCTCATCACCTTTATTTCCATGGGAGGTGTGGCGTTGGGCGTCATGGCCCTGATCGTGGTGATTGCGGTGATGACCGGCTTCGGCCAGAACCTGCGCGATAAAATTCTGGGAACCAACAGCCATATCGTGGTCACTCAGGCGATGAGCAATGGCATGGAGGATTATGAAAGCGTGCTCGAGAGGGTTAAAGCCGTTCCCCAGGTCAAGGAAGCCGCGCCGTTCATTCTCAAGCAGGTCATGCTGACGTTTGGACAACGGAGCTCTGGAGTGGTGGTCCGCGGGGTCGACCCGGAGCGGGAAGGCGATATTTCCGATCTGCAGAAAAACCTGACGGAGGGGAAACTGATTTATCTCGACCATGCGCCGCAGCGTGCTGCAGACCAAGAGGCCGGCATTCAACGCAAGGGCATTATTTTGGGCAAGGAACTTGCCCGCAATCTGGGCGTTTACACCGGAGATATTCTGGGCATCCTGTCACCTTCAGTGCGCATGACGCCGCTGGGCATCATCCCCAAAATCAAGATGGTGGAAGTGGTTGGTATCTTCGAATCGAAAATGTATGAATACGACGCCAACCTGGCATTTATTTCCATTTCCTCCGCGCAGTCGCTGTTCGGGATGAAAAGCCGGGTTACGGGAATCGAAATCAAGGTGGCCGATATCGACGCGGCCGGCGAAATCGCTGTAGCAATCAAGGATAAACTCGGCCACCCTTACTTTGTGCGAGACTGGATGCAGATGAACAAGAATCTTTTTTCCGCACTCAAGGTAGAAAAGATAACCATGTTTATCATCCTGATCCTGATCATCCTCGTTGCCGCGTTCAACATCATTAGTACGCTGTTTATGGTGGTCATGGACAAGGCCAAAGACATCGCCATTTTGAAATCGATGGGCGCCACCCGGAGAAGTATCATGCAGATTTTCAGCATGCAGGGATTGATCATCGGTGTCTGTGGAACGGTCTTGGGTTGCATCGCCGGGTTCACCATTGTTCCCAACCTCAACGAAATTGTCGGATTCATCGAATGGTTGTTCGATTTCAAGGCTTTTCCCCAGGACGTATATTATCTGGATGAGTTGCCCTCTCAAATCCAGTGGTTCGATTCGTTTCTGATTGTCGTGTTTTCGATCCTGATTTGTTTTCTGGCCTCCTTGTATCCTGCGTGGCGGGCCTCTCGCCTTGACCCGGTGGATGGATTACGTTATGAGTGAATCTTTAACGAACACAGAACCCCTGCTTTCAGCCGTCGGGCTGGACAAATCCTACAACAGCAAGGCCAAGGCGGTAGAGGTGCTGTCGGGGGCCAGCCTGGAAGTGCATTCTGGAGAGATTTTGGGAATTGTCGGTGCTTCCGGTTCAGGAAAAAGTACGTTGCTTCATATCCTGGGAGGATTGGACCGGCCGGAAGCGGGTAATGTGTTGTTCAAGGGGCAGAATATTTTCGCGCAGGGAAATGATTTTCTGGAGCAGTTCCGCAACCGGCATATCGGTTTCGTGTTCCAGCTGTTTAATTTATTACCCGACTTTACCGCGCTGGAAAACGCCATGTTTCCGGGATTGATCGCCAATCGGGATAAAAAATTAGTACAGGAAAAAGCCGAAGAACTATTAGGTCTATTGGGATTGAAAGACCGGTTGAACCACAAGCCCGGCGAACTGTCCGGCGGGGAAACCCAGCGGGTGGCTCTGGCGCGCAGTCTGGTCAACCAGCCGGAGGTGGTTCTGGCCGACGAACCCACCGGCAACCTGGACAGTCGTGCCAGCCAGCATTTCATGGATCTGGCCCGGAAATTGAATGAAGAAATGAATCAAACCTTTGTGATCGTGACTCACAGCGCGAAAATCGCCCGGAGTCTGGACCGGGTTCTGCAATTGGCCGACGGCCAGGTGAAGTCGATCGACAAGGAATTGATTTTATAAATCCAAACCACAACACGAGAGTTGGTTATGAAATTGCAAGAAATCGCTGAACGGTTGGGCGGCATCGTCGAGGGAGATGGCTCCCTCGAAATCACCGGAGTGAACGGCATGGAGCTGGCGGAACAGGGCCAGATCACGTTTTTAGCGGAAAAGAAATTCAAAGACCAATTGAAAACCTGCAACGCCTCGGCTGTGATCGTGCAAAAGGCTCTGGAGACAGACAAAGCCCAGATCGTTCATCCCGCTCCGGCATTGGCGTTTGCCAAACTGCTGGCGGAGTTTCATCCCGAGCCGCGGCCCCAACCCGGCATTGATGACAAAGCTTCCATCGCGGAAGGCGTCCAATTTGGGAAAGATGTCTCCATCGGCCCGTTTGTTGCCCTTGGGAAGGATGTGGTCATCGGCGATAATACCGTTCTGCATCCTGGAGTGGTGGTACATGAAGGATGCCGCATCGGCAATGATGCGACCCTGTTTTCCAATGTCACGTTGTATCGCAACTCAGTCATCGGAAACCATGTCATTCTGCACGCCGGGGTGGTGATCGGCACCGACGGATTCGGCTACACTCCGGATGAAAAGGGGCGGCACGTCAAAATCAACCAAGTGGGCCGGGTGATCGTCAAAGATCATGTGTAAGTGGGGGCCAATACCTGCAT
>QIDN01000431.1 GCA_003229345.1 Nitrospirota bacterium
GGTCCAGATCGGAGTGCTCAGCAAAGAGGAATTCGGCGGTCACAGCGACTGGAGAATGCCCACACGCAAAGAGGCGCAATCCATCCACGATCCCAACAATCCCGTAGTCGACACTTATGGCGATACCCTGTACCTGGTGCCGGTGTTTCCGCCCGGTGCGGGACAGACCTCCTGGACCAAAACCCTGCATAAAACCGACAATACCATAGCGATGCGGTTCAACTATTCCAGCGGGGATTATAAGTTTCACAAAATGGGACTGCGAAGCCATGGCGTGCGTGCGGTCCGGACCCTTCGGCCGGAGGAAAAAGAGTCATGAGCCCTTCCGAACCCGCGCCCGCCTCAACCGCTGTTCAGGAACGGTTTGCCGAGGGGGATGAGCATACGGTGATCGATCTCAAGCGGAAGCTGGTTTGGCTCAAACAGGATACGTATCAGATAACCGGCAAATGGCTCAACTGGGTTCAATCCCGTGACTATGCGAAAGAGTTGAGCCAGTCTCATTATGCCGGTTACAACGACTGGCGGCTTCCCACGACGGAAGAAGCGAAAAGTTTGTACGACAAAAGCCAGATCAATAAGGACCACATGGGGCAAAAGGCTTATTTGCATTCTCTCTTCCCCGGAGGGTTCGGGTTTTTATGTTGGACCAGCGACGTACGGAATAAAATTCAGGCCGTTCGCTTTGGGTACCGCAAGGGCGGAATGATGTACGACGACGTCTACCGGGTTTCGCGGGGATCTACCCGTCTGGTACGCGATATGAACAAGGTTTGATCGGACGGATAAGCACTATCGATGGGAAAACGGTTTAAAGATAACGGGGATGGAACTGTCACCGATGCGGAAGAAGGTTTGATGTGGAAACAAACCGACGGATTCCAAGACGAGAGTATATTTCATACTTGGTTCAAGGCCGAAGATTATGTCCGGGTGCTGAACAATAAAAATTTTGCCGGCTATAACGACTGGCGTATGCCGAATCTGGAGGAAGCGGAAAGCCTGTTTGTCGATGAGACATCCATTCGCGACTGCGACCGGTTTGAAATATTTATCGACAAAGCGTTTTCGCCGGGAGGGGGCTATACCGTCTGGACATGCGACCTGAGACCCCATAATGGGGCGGTAATTTTTTATTATCGATACGGCCACGCCAATATCAATAACCGGGATGATCCGTCCAAGGATTCCATCCGGGCGGTGAGGACCGTTGCGGAAGAAGGTTGAGCCCCAGTATTAATGTTGTGAAGAAGGAGAAGCGTCATCGAAGCGTACAATGTTGTCAATAATCAGGAAAGCCTGAACTCGGTCATGACCTACCGGTTTGAGGAAGAGGACTTCAAGAGTGTCTACGTCTTGGAGGACTACTATTGCACCAACCCTTTTTGTGATTGCAATCATGTCACCATTTCCCTTTGTGACAAGGAAGACGATGATAACCGGTTTTCCTTTCTGTTGAATTTTAATAAAACACAGGGGATTCTACCCAATCATCCGGAGTTGACCGGCTCCCAAAAATCCATCCTCGATGAATTCATGGAGGAAGTGACGGATGAAATGATCGTCCTGTTCAAGCAGAGGTACATGGAGGCCAAGGCTTATGGGGAGAATAACCCCATGTCCTATCTCGTGTTCGAGTCGGGACGCTATGTCAACTATATGGAATTGTTTCCCCGGGCGAAACAACTGCTGGATTTTAAATATGATGAGGACAAGCATTTCGTCGAAGATGCATATGAGCTGGACCCGCGCAATGACAACAAAAGCGTTCAGCTGACGTTTTACAAATTCGATCCCGCCGAGGATCGTCCGCCTGCCATTTTTCCCTACAGCTATTACTTTAATGAGAAACAACGGGAAGAAGAGGAAGCCAAGCTCGAACCGGCAAATAGTGAACTCCTTATGGAGCTTATCCAGTTTATTCCCAATCTCAATGATATCCTGAAACAGCGTTACAAAGAAGCCAAGCAGATTGGTGAGGAGTTGTTGAAGTCTTCACCCAAAATGGAAGTCACGCCCCACAAGGTCCAGCGCAATGAAATATGTCCTTGCGGGTCCGGAAAAAAATTCAAAAAGTGCTGTGGTTTGAAATTAAATTGATTGATATCAATTCAAAATAGAGGCAGGAGAATTATGGGCAATCCAGAGAAAAAAGTCAAAAAAGTTCAAGCCCGTCACATTCTGGTTGCGACCAAGGAATTGGCGGAGGAAATACAGAAAAAATTAGATGATGGTGGAGAATTTTCAAAATTGGCCGAGGAGTACAGCGAGTGTCCCTCCAAGAAACGCGGGGGCGATCTCGGCTGGTTCGGAAAAGGCGCCATGGTCCGCGCCTTCGAAGTGGCTGCGTTCAGCGCTCAGGAAGGGGATGTGGTCGGGCCCATTAAAACCGAGTTCGGCTGGCATTTGATTTACGTATACGAAGTCAAGGATGACATCAACCCTGATGAAGGCCCACCCACCGGCGACGAAGACGCGGACGATAAAACCCTGCGCCTGGTGGCCGAAAATTACGCCCACGAATTCATGATGCTCGGATATTCCAGCAAAAAGGTGTTGAGCCTGTTCACCAGCGCCCACTTCAAGTCGGCCAATGCCGTTTATAATATCCTGGGGGAAAACGTGATCAACGAGGTTATCGCTCAAACATTCGGCCAGAAAATTGAAGCAGGGTCTGGAGGAGACAGTAAATAAGTTTCTAAAGACCAGAAGTTTTAAGGATCATATAAAAAACCCGCTCTCTAAAGAGAGCGGGTTTTGTTGTTTGCGTAGTTTGCTAGAGAACGACCGAATGGACCTCGACCACATTAGGCGTTTCCCGCAGTTCCTGTAAGGCTTCGCTGGTAGGCGGCGAATCAATATTAATTACCGATACCGCCTTTCCCATTTTTTCCAGGCGACCCAGATGAAATCCGGCGATATTGATATTGTTCTTGCCTAAAACATTGCCAAGTTTACCGATAACTCCCGGAACGTCCTTGTTGCTCAAAATCAACATGTACTTGGAGATCACCGCCTCGAAGTTATATTCGTCGAATCTCACGATGCGCGGATCGCCTTTGCCGAAGATACTGCCGGTAATATCACGGGTGCCCTGTTTTGTGGTCACCCGCACCTGGATGGTGCTGGTATAGCCCTTGATCTCATTGCTCTTCATTTCTTGCACCTCAATGCCGCGCTCCTTGGCGATGAACGGCGCATTGACCATGTTGATCCCTTCCATCGAGCGCGTCAGCAATCCCTTCAAAACGCAAATCGTGATGGGCTGGACGTTCAGGTTTGATACCTCACCATTGTACTGAACCTTGACTTGAGTGATGGGGCCTTCGACCAATTGCGAAGCCATTTGACCCAGATCAGACCCCAATTCCAGATAGGGCTTGATCTGCTTCAGCGTTTCTTCGTCGATGGAAGGCATGTTGACCGCGTTGCGGATGGTCCCGTTCTTTAGGTAATCAACCATTTGGTCGGCAATAGCGATGGCGACCTTGTCCTGTGCTTCTCCCGTCGATGCGCCCAGATGCGGGGTGCAGATGATTTCCGGAACATTTAACAACGGACTGTCGGGGCTGATCGGCTCTTTCGAGTACACGTCCAGAGCCGCCTGGGCCACCTTACCGTCTTTGATGGCTTGGATGAGGGCCGCTTCGTCGATCAATTCACCGCGCGCACAGTTGATGATGCGAACCCCCGGTTTGACGCTATTTAGCTCCTCCTTGCCCAAGAGGGGTTTGTCACCCACTTTCGGCGAGTGCAGACTAATAAAATCGGCGCGTTGGAGCAAATCCTTCAACTCCACAATCTCCACTCCGATTTTCTCCGCTTGCTCCTTGGACACAAACGGATCGTAGGCGATCACCTTCATGGCGAATCCCTTGGCACGCTCCGCAACGACGGAACCGATGCGGCCCAGACCGATGATGCCCATCGTTTTCCCGTACAACTCGACTCCCATAAAGACTTTGGGAGACCATGTTCTATCCTGTTTGACGGAAGCGTTGGCCTGCGGAATGTTGCGGGACATGCTCAACATCAGCGCCATGGCATGTTCGGCAGTGGTGATCATGTTGCCGTCCGGAGCATTCATCACGATGATGCCTTTTTTGCCAGCCGCCTCGAGATCGATGTTGTCGACACCCACTCCGGCGCGTCCCACCACCTTGAGGTTTTTCGCAGCAGCGATTACATCAGCGGTGACTTTGGTAGCGCTTCTCACGATCAATCCCTCGTATTCCGGGATGATCTTGATCAATTCCTCCTTCGACAAACCGGTATTGACGTCAACCTCAATACCGCTTTCCTTTTGTAGTATTTCCACGCCCAGTTTGGACAGATTGTCACTGACCAGAATTTTCATTATTTCAAAACTCCAAAAATTTAAAATTATTTGTATTTGTACTTGAAAAGGGTTTCGTCCATTAGTGGGCCGAAAACCCCTTAGTATGCTTCGAGTAAAATTTCCTGCGCTGCCGCAACGCCCTTGCCCAGTTCCACGGCATGCCCGAATTTTTTGAGTGCCATCTCAATGGCCGCAATAGCGACGATGGTATCGAACGTATCCACATAACCGAGATGTGCGATGCGGACGACTTTACCTTTCCATTGGTCCTGTCCACCGGCCATAGTTACCCCAAAGTCGTCGCGCAGACTTTTGACGAATTTGCCGCCGTCGATCCCGTCGGGAAGAAACACGCCGGTGAGGCTGTCTGCCGGGGCATTGGGTGCGACCATCTTCAGGCCCAGCGCTTTGGCTGCCGCTCGGGTGGCGCGGGCCAGCCGGTTGTGACGTTTGTGGACATTCTTCATTCCCTCTTCCTTGAAACTTTTCAATACTGCGCGCAGGCCGATCACCAGAGAAACCGCCGGCGTGTAGGCCGAGGTCTGGTTGGCGAGATTTTTGCGTTCTTTTTTAAGATCGAAATAGAAATGCGGGCACTTGGACTGGTCGGCAAATTTCCAGGCTTTTTC
>QIDN01000124.1 GCA_003229345.1 Nitrospirota bacterium
TCGAGCGGAAGTTATCACCGATTCAGTCCCCCCGTTTATTATATTCTCTCGCAGATGGACGGCCAGCGAACGTTTCAGGAGATCTGGGATCGGGCCGTTGAACATTTGGGAGACGATGCCCCCACCCAAGATCAGATGATACGGCTGGCCAGCCAGCTTCATTCCAATGATACGCTGCTGTGTGATGTTCCGCCGGATACGTTTGAGTTGTTTCAACGTCATGAGTCTCATCAGAAAATGAAATGGAAGCAGTGGTTCCTAAACCCCCTCTCCTTGCGTTTTCCCATATTCGATCCGGAACGCCTACTGAATCAATTATTACCTTGGGTACGCCCATTTTTTGGTTGGTTCGGAATTTTGATATGGTGCATGGTCGTAGGATACGCTTTGTACCTTTCCGGATTGCACTGGGATAGTTTGACGGAAAACGTGAGCGATCGGATTCTTACTCCGGAAAACTTGTTACTACTTTGGCTCGTGTATCCCATTGTGAAGTTGGTGCACGAGTTCGGACACGCCTTTGCTGCTAAAAACTGGGGTGGAGAAGTCCATGAGATTGGAATCATGCTTCTCGTGTTCATTCCTGTTCCCTATGTGGAGGCTTCCTGTGCCTCAGCATTCCGGGAAAAACATCGGCGGATGATGGTGGATGCTGCGGGGATTGTAGTGGAGTTACTGTTGGCAGCCATTGCTTTAGTGGTTTGGGTTCATGTGGAGCACGGCGTTGTTCATGCCATTGCCTACAATGTGATTTTAATTGGCAGTGTGTCCACTCTTTTTTTCAACGGCAATCCTCTGTTACGGTTTGACGGTTATTATTTCCTTGCTGACGCTATTGAGGTACCCAACCTTGGCTCCCGTTCAAACAATTATCTTGGGTATCTGATTCAGCGCTACGGTTTTGGAATCCGGAACGCCAAATCTCCAGCAAATACGTCTGGAGAACGGTTTTGGATGTTCTCTTATGGGGTATCCTCTTTTTTCTACAGGATGTTTATTGTTGCGGTGATTGCTCTGGTAGTCGCTGAAAAATTTTTTATTGTGGGTGTCCTTCTAGCCATTTGGGCGTTGACTACTATGATCGGGGTGCCCCTTTATAAAAGACTTAAATTTCTATTTGCAAGTCCCTCGGTCAGCGGGCATCGGGCTCGGGCAGTGGTGCTCTCCACAGGCTTTGTCGTGCTGTTACTGAGTTTTGTATTTTTTACCCCTTTCCCCTACGCGACCCGGGCGGAAGGAGTGATTTGGCCGCCGGAAGATTCCATGGTGCGGGCCGGAGCCGACGGATTTTGTCGAGAGATTCTGGTGAAGTCCGGTCAATGGGTTCAACGCGGAGAATCCATTATGATCAATGAGGATCCCTTATTGGAGACCGAAAAACGCATCCTGGAAGCGCGCCTGCAGGAATTGGAGGCACGCTATCTGTCCTTGCGTTACACCGAACGAGCTAAAGCGATGATTCACAAAGAGGAAATCATTTCTGCTAAAAAAGAATTAGACCGCATTCAAGAGTTGGAAAGCCAGTTGACTATTCGCAGCCAAGTAAAAGGAAAACTGATTCTTCCCCAGTTGGAAGATATGAAAGGCCGTTTCCTACATAGGGGAGAATTGGTAGGTTATGTAATCCATTCCCCATTGAATATAGTCCGTGTGGTAGTGCCTCAGGATAAAATCGGTTTGGTAAGGGAACAAACGGTTAAAATACAGATCCGCTTGGCAGAAAACATCGGGGAGATTTCTGAAGCTAAGGTTTTGCGGGAGGTTCCCGCAGCTACAGAGAAATTGCCGAGTGTGGCTCTGGGTTTTGCGGGAGGCGGAGAGGTCCCCGTTGATCCGCGGGATGAAGCAGGCACTAAATCTTTTGACTCGATTTTTCAGATGGATTTAGTTTTATCGGATCAAGTGAATATGCAAAAAATTGGAGAGCGGGTTTTTGTGCGCTTCGATCATGGCAAGGTCCCCTTGGCAAAGCAGTGGTACCTCTTCTTTCGACAACTGTTTTTAAGAAGGTTCAGTGTTTAAATGTTTATTGCAGAGTGGGAGCGTCCCGAAACCAATTTGGAACTCTACCCGGAAAAACAGTGGGAAGATCCCAGTTTACTGGAGCGGATTTTTTTAAAGGGTAGCCGCCATTTCCGGAAAGCGCCTTCCCTACCCCAGATGTATAAATTTGCCCACATGGTGGAGAAGATCGGAAATGAATACCGCAACATTTCGGAAAAGCAGATTTCCCTTTATACAAAAAAAATACGGTCGGATCTTCATCAAAACGGATTCAAACCGCAATCCGTAGTCCAAAGCTTTGCCTTGATCCGAGAAGTTGCCCGCCGAGCTCTTGGAATCCAACATTATCCTGTGCAGATTATCGGCGGGTACGTCATGCTGAATGGTATGATTACCGAAATGGAAACCGGTGAGGGGAAAACCCTGACAGCAACTCTTCCTGCCTGCACCGCGGCCTTGGCCGGAATCCCCGTTCATATTATTACGGTCAATGATTATTTGGTGAAACGCGATGCGGAGTGGATGGGATCCGTTTACCAAGCTCTTGGATTGAAAGTAGGGACCATTTTAGAAGGTATGGATTTACCAACTCGAAAGAAAAGTTATAATGCGGACATTACTTATTGCACTAACAAGCAGATCACTTTTGATTACCTGAAAGACCGTTTGGTTTTTGGCAATAAACGTGGCCGTCTCCGGATGAGTATCGACCGATTGAATGACGATACTTCGAGTATGAGTAAACTTCTTCTGAGAGGGCTTCATTTTGGCATTGTCGATGAAGCAGACAGCGTTTTGATTGACGAGGCCCGAACCCCTCTGATTATTTCAAAGAATACCGACAACAGTGTGTCCGATCAGATTTGTCACCAAGCCCTTCAATTATCCCAGGGAATGATTTTAGGGGCTGACTTTTTGATTTCGGAGCGGGACCGTAAAATCGATTTCACCCCAAACGGCCAAAACCGCGTGTTACAGATGGCGAAAACTCTTAGAGGCTTGTGGAAAGGACAGGCACGTAGTTTAGAACTGGTGAGCCAGGCTCTAAGCGCCCGTCATTTGTTTGTAAGAGACAAGCATTATCTCATCCAAGACGAGAAAGTTCTAATCATTGATGAGTTCACCGGACGGGTAATGCCTGACCGGTCTTGGGAGCGGGGCTTGCACCAGATGATTGAAGCAAAAGAAGATGTTCCCGTTACCGGGCTGAGGGACACTCTGGCCAAAATCAGCTATCAACAATTTTTCCGAAGATACCTGCGTTTGGCAGGTATGACAGGGACTGCGAATGAGGCATCCAGGGAGTTGGAATCAGTCTATCATCTGAAGGTAATAAAAATACCCACCAATCGCAAACCTCAGCGGGTTTTTCTTTCCACGAAAACTTTCCCAAAAGCTGCGGATAAATGGGCGGCCATTGCCACCCGAGTTGAACAAATTAATGCTTTAAAACGCCCGGTTTTAATTGGAACCCGATCCGTTTCGGATTCCGAGCTGATCAGTTCCCTATTGTCTGAAAAAAATATTCAGCACCAAACTTTGAATGCAAAACAAGATACAGACGAAGCGAAAGTTGTCCAGCAGGCCGGGCAGGAGAAACGAATCACTGTAGCAACTAATATGGCTGGGCGGGGAACCGATATCAAGTTAGCCCCAGGAATTGCTGAATTGGGAGGGCTCCATGTCATCGCCAGCGAACCTCATGAAGCCGGGCGGATTGATCGGCAATTGTTCGGCCGCTGCGGCAGGCAGGGAGACCCGGGAAGTTATGAGTTGTTTTTCTCTTTGGAAGACGAATTGGTGCAGAGCTATGGCCCAAAAATTCTGATACATCTGTTTCGTGTTTTCAGTTTTAACAGGATTATAGGAAGTCATTGGTTTGACAAAATTATTTTATACTGGACTCAAAAATTTGCTGAACGCCATCACGCGAAGATTAGGAAACAATTACTGAAAATAGATCAACAGGTCAAAAGGATGTTAGCTTTTTCAGGCCAATCGGAGTGATTATATGATTCGAATTCATTACTGTTTGATTAATTTTATATTTATTTTTTTATGCTTTGCGGTTTCCGTATTTGCGGCCAAGAAATCTACAGATGACATGGATTGCGTGATCGAGCCCTATAGGACGGTGGAACTCAGCAGTCCCGTGCAGGGCGTTTTGGACGAAGTTTTGGTTAAGCGGGGAGATTCTGTTAAAAAAGGCCAGGTGCTGGCGCGGTTAAAATCCGGTGTCGAGCAGGCGGGGGTTAATCTGGCCAAGGCGCGAGCGGAAAGTATGACTGAAATTAAAGTCAGTAGCGAAAGACATGAATTGGGCAAGCGTACTCTAAAACGCGTCAAAGAATTATTTCATAAAAAACTGGTTCCTCCGAATGATTATGATGAGGCCTCCACCACCGTAGTCGTGGGAGAGCTGGAAGTGTTATTAGCTAGAGAAAGCCATCATGTAGCGCAGTTGGAATTAAGGCGTGCTGAAGAGATTCTAAAATTGAGAAGTATTGTCAGCCCTATAGACGGTGTCGTGGTTGAACGTTATAAATCGCCTGGTGAATTTATCGAGGATCAACCTTTGTTAAAACTGGCGCAAGTGAATCCTTTAAATGTTGAAGTTATTATCCCCCTGTATTGGCTGAGGACTATCAAAAAGGGAATGACCGTTCAAGTTTATCCTGAAAAACCTGTGGGAGGGGCTTACAAAGCCAAAGTTGTTATTGTCGATTCCGTAGTCGATTCAGCAAGTGGAACCTTTGGGGTTCGTCTTGAGCTTCCGAATAACAATCACAGGATATCCGCAGGATTAACCTGTAATGTTAAATTTCCCAAGAAAAGAAGAAAATAAAATTAATTGTATGGTTCTTAATTCTTTTTCATAGAACCCCAAAACCTTTTCGTTACCGTGGCTCTTTGGTTCCTTTTTACCTGGAATTTTTAACC
>QIDN01000165.1 GCA_003229345.1 Nitrospirota bacterium
TGCTGGTGGTCTGCAAAGGAGGCGGCCCCTGATACCTGGGCTGATAAGGGGCAACAACACATCCTGACAGGGACAATCCCAGAATCACAACCATCCATCGCATAACCCGGTCCTCCAGTTAGTTGGGCTCACATTTTAATAGTAGGAACCTATGGTAAACGGTGCCAATCCCTTTGCTGCCTCCCCTTAGACTACCGCCGATCAGAGAGCAAAAGAAACCCCAAATATTTTGTTGATTTCAAAGGGATTACAAAGAAAAGGATTTACTCCGGTTCGGAGTAGAGGGCGACGAGGCGTTTGTCGATGAACTCGGAGCGTTCAGTGCGCACCCATTGCTGTTCCTTGTCGGGACTGCCCGCCACGGCGGAGAAGTCGAGGTTGTTCGGGTTGCGCTTGATCATGCAGGCGTAGGTGATGGTTTCCGGTTTCTCCTCGATCTCCAGTTGGTCCACGGCATTCATGAAGTGGGTGCCGGTGGTGACGATGTCGTCAACGATCAGCCAGTGGGTGTTGGCTGGCATGGAAGGAACGCCCAACTGTTCGAGCTCGGTGCGCTTGTGCGGCATGATATGAAACGGCAGGTTCATCATCTGCGCCAGCCGGTAACCGATACGGATGCCTTCGGTCTCGATGCCCACCACCACGTTAAACTTGCCGTGCTGTTTCTGCCAAGCCTCCAGTTTACGGACCAGCTGAGAGCAATAGGCATCGTTCATCGTATCGGAAAGGCACGCGTAATCATAATCGTAGGTGGACTTGATGCCCGGCCCGAAAACATAGCTGCCATCTTTTTTTATTCTGGAAAACACCGATTGAACCTCCTGGATTCAGTTTTTATCTCTGTTATCAATGACCCTGGACTGCCTGGTTTTATTCCCCTTCCGGCACGCCGTATTTGCCGATCAGCGGGACGAAAAAACAGTCGCCCATGCGTTTCATACTGAAACGTTTGCCGCGCTTGGTATAAACCCTCAGTTCCTGGCCTTGATCATCGCCGATGGGGGCGACAATGCGCCCGCCGTCTTTCACCTGTTCGATCAGCGCCTGCGGCACTTCCGGTCCGGCAGCGGTGATCAGCACTGCGTCATACGGACCCAGCTCCCGCCAGCCGTAGGTGCCGTCAAATATTTTGTAATTGATGTGAGTATACCCCAACTTGTCCAGCAACTGTTTCGCCTGCTGGCCGAGCGATTTCACCCGCTCGATGGTGAACACCTGCGCCGCCAACTCGGAGAGTATCGCGGTCTGGTAACCGGAACCGGTACCGATCTCCAGTACCCGTTCTTCACCAGTCAACTGCAGAGCCGCGGACATGGCGGCGACCACATAGGGTTGCGAGATGGTCTGGCTTTCGCCGATGGGGAGTGGATGGTCGCCGTAAGCTTTATGATGAAACGAATCGCGCACAAACAGATGACGCGGCACCCGGTTCATCGCCTCGATCACCCGCAGGTCCTTGATGCCGCGGTTCATGATCTCTTCGATCATCTTTTGACGGTGGCCGGCATATTTCTGAAAGGTGTGAGTAGGCAGGTTCATGATCTACGAGTGGTTTGCTTTACCCGTCAGCCAGGGTTTGCGGAGCGGACTAATGATTTCCAGCGCGCCGGCTGATCGGGTTTAATGAATCGAAAAAAACTGCCGGGTCCTGTCTCCCCTGGAAAAAGACTTGGAGGGCGGCTTGACCTCCAGTTCCAGAGGTTGGACCTCTTTGAGGCGGCGTGGGTCCTGATAAAAAATCAAGTCCCAGGCATCCTGACGGCCATCGTATTTCAGGAGATAAATATTTTCATCGTCGGCGATGACCTTGAAGTAGTCCGCAGTCTCGCCGAACCAACGGTCGATGACTTCCCGAATCTTGAACGAACGCGTATCATCACATTCGTTAATGGTAAAAGCCACCGGTCGTTCGTTTACTCTATAACCTGAATAGCATTCCACCTTGACCATGCGGGTATCTTAGGCCTATAACCGTTATTTGTAAACCCTTTTATCCTACATTTAAAGGGTGAAACGTCCCAACCGCCATTTGCAACAAGAGACTCCTGATGCCTCAACCCGAAAACGCAAACCTCCTGAAACATCTGGAAGCCCTGGTTGGGGAACGCAATCCATTCACCACGCCGGGACCTCTGGAACAGGCCGCCGGTTACATCGCCCATCAATTTCAATCGATGGGCCTGGCGGTCTCGCGGGAGGAGGTACCGTTTGAGGGAATCACATCGCACAATATTTTCGGATCGAAGGAAGGGACCGATCCTTCGGCAGGAACTTTTATCCTGGGGGCGCATTACGATTCGGTAGAGGGGACACCGGGCGCAGACGATAACGCCAGCGCCATCGCGGCATTACTGGAGGTGGCGCGGTGTTTGGAAGGGACATCCGTGAAAGGCTCGATCCTGTTTACCGCCTTCACGTTGGAAGAGTACGGTTTTATTGGAAGCCGCCAGATGGCGGCCCGCGTCAAGGAGTCCGGCGAATTCATCTCCGGCATGATCTCTCTCGAGATGCTGGGCTACCGCACCCGCGAGCCCGGCTCGCAAACCTATCCGCCTTATATCCCAGCCGACCAATACCCGGACACGGGAGATTTCATCGCGGTGGTGGGTAACGAACCGTCGCAGTCTTTGGCACTTGGACTGGCGGACGCCTTAAAACAGACGACGCCTGAACTGGGTGTGGAAAAGCTGGTGCTTCCCGGACGCGGCGACGAGTTTGTGGAAGTGCGATTGAGCGATCACTGCTCTTTCTGGGAACATGATTTCAAGGCAGCGATGCTGACCGACACTGCGTTTTTTCGGAACCCGCATTATCATCAGGCGACTGATACGTTGGAGACGCTGGATATCGATTTCATCCGGGAGATAACGACTGGCCTGGTGGAATATCTGAAAGCACCCAAAGTTTAAAGAGTGCGGATCCCACGGAGGACAGGCCTTGAGTACATCAGGTCTGAAGGACCCGCGCTCGGCAACGGCAGACAATCCCGCCGTTTTTTCTCAGGAGGTTTTCCTTTCCCACAGAACCCGCAAATTTTTCGGATCGGTTCTGATAAGTTTCAGCAGGCGGGGCACATCAATGGAGAATAGGACCAGAACCAACGGGAAGGCCATGGCCAGCGCAAGACCGGTCTCCACGTTGGTAATCAGCACCGCCCCCATTCCGAACAGCCAGATTATGCCTTCCGCCCAAGGCACATGGGTTTCCGTCAATTTGAGAACAATAGCAAATGCCAGAGCCAGAGCCAGCCCGGTGAGCAGGTTTGTGCTGATAATAGCCAGCAAGGTGAATATCCATATCATGCCATCCACCCTGTCTGTCCTGAAGGTGCGCATCATTTCCTGGAATTTGAGAAGTTTCACGCCAGTCACCACCAGGATGGAAGCCAGCACGGTCAGGGGAATTTTACTGAGAAGAACCGGAGCAAGCAGGATGAACAACAGAATCCACGACCCATGCAATACGGCCGACCAGCGGGTCTTTGCCCCGGCATCGACGTTGGCAGAACTGCGGACGATGACCCCCGTAAGTGGTAACCCGCCTAGCATCCCCGAGGTAAGATTCCCTACTCCCTGGGCTATCAGTTCGCGGTTGAGGTCGCTGTGCTTTTCACTACCCTGGGAACTTCGTTCATGAACCAGCACATCCGTCGCACGCGCTGTCAGCAACGATTCCGCGCTGGCCACCAATGTGAATCCCAGGCCGATGGTCACAAAAAGGACAAGATCATCCTTGAGCCACCATAAAGTAAAAAAATCGCCGAAGCTTTCTCTTGCGAGAGGGATCAGGTTTTCCACATACAGGCGATCCATTTCCCAGAACAAACTGACCAGGGTCACGATGATGACTGCCGGCAGCGCTCCGGGAATCCATTTCAAACGGGGAAACAACCTGGGCCAGATCACTTGGAGGAAAATGGCCAGCAGGCCGCACAAAAAGACCGGTGTAATGATATGGAGCTCATGACTTAAACCCTGCTGGAGGGAAGGCCAGAGCATTTCCATCGCCTTGAAGGGCGTGTTGGGAATATGCTCGCCCACCAGCACATGCATCTGACCCAGTAGAATGATGAAACCTATAGCCGCCAGCATGCCGTGCAACATGCTGAAAGGAACCAGGGTAAAGAGACTGCCGACTTTCAAGCAACCGAAGATCACCTGAAAAAGTCCGCAGGTCACCACGATCACCGCCAAGGCCAAAGGGCCGTATTGTTGGACCGTTTGGTACACCAGTACAGTGAGACCGGCGGCGGGACCGGAGACCATCAGAGGCGCCCCGGAAAGGAGTCCAACCACCACACCGCCCACCACAGCCGCAATCAAGGCGCTTTCCGCAGACACTCCGGAAGCAATCCCAATGCCCAGCGAAAGAGGAACCGCAACCAAAAACACAACCAAACTGGCTGGCACGTCTTCTTTTCGAATATTTAAAAAGGTCCCAATTCTAAACATAATCATATCATCCCGTAATTTAAAAATTCGCCGCCTCGCAAGCCGTCTCTTTTCAGGACATCCTGCAAAACGGTCTATCGAAAAGAGTCCTCCCGATCCCCCCCCGGATGCCCTCCGTCCGAAAATCAGATTGGCGGTATCTTTTTATCTTTAAACTGTTGTACCGCCTTGGCCACTATTGGATTGCTCCCAAATTTATAATGATGGAGAGGCGAATGGCTGTCCTGCACGAATTTTTTGTTGCTTGAAAAACCTGCTGTTTTGATTTTCCTCAGTTTGTTAATCATTTTGGGAATCATCTCCAAGTCTCCTTTTTCAAGGTTATTTAAAGGCGTCCGCCTCTGCATAGGATCGAACCAGAATCAAGACCTCCCTAACTTTGTAAGAATGTTCTCACATCTTAATTATTTTTAAAAATAGAAAAAAAATGTTTTAAAATTAGTAAAAATCGAATATACTCTGATC
>QIDN01000318.1 GCA_003229345.1 Nitrospirota bacterium
CTGTTAAAAAGTAAAGACTTGAAATTATAGCGGATAAACCAGCTGAAACCCAGCATCGAATCGCCGCCTCCGGGAAGGAGTCAGGTGGATTTGGCCCACTTGCTTTTCTGGACGATGTTGACGTGGGTGCCGAGGGGGAGAACATTGGCCAGGAAATCGAGATACCATTCCTGGATGTTGGGGCATCCGGCGCTGCCGCTGCGCCAGTCGAAGTTCTTTTTGAAAAACTCATTGGACTTGCTGAGGTTGACGCCATGAATCCCGTAACTGCCGTGCACCTGTGGGCCCAGCTTTTTGAGGCCCAGCCACCAGTGGCCGATCTCGTGGTCGGGGTCGCCGAAGGGGATGGGACGAACAACGGTTTTGCCGTTGATGATTTCCTTTTTATACCAGGTGGGTTGGTAGAGCCGGTTTTTGATCGCGTATTCGCCCAGCGGGGTTTCTTCCGTCTTGCGGCCGAAAATGGCTTCGATTTCCATGATCTCTTCGTCGTCGTAATACACCTTCAGCTTACCGGTATCCAGAATGCCCAGGAGGTACCACATTTCAGGATCGGTTTCGTAGTGGGCAATCCGTTTCTTTGCAAATTCCAGGTCAATGGTGTGAGCGGTTTTGGTATAGACGGTGCGGGGATCGCCATAAATGTGTTTGACGATACTCTTGAAATTTTTGGCGACTTTGTTGTTCGCAATCAAGCGGGCCACCATTTTCTCGAGCTCTTCTTTTTTCTTTTGAGTTTGTACCAGTGTGACTTCCGTCTGGTGCAGACTACTTTGCACCATGGCGATTTCTTCCTGGGAGGCCAGTCCCAGTTTGCTCAAACCGGCATACCAAGCCAGGTCCACTTGTTTCTGGGTTTCTGCGCTGAGAAAGAAATGATAAACCGTCAGGATGGACACCACCGCCGTGGCCAGGACGATTCCCGCCGCTCTTGCCGTCCGCCGGACGCGGGCCGACAACAGGTAGCGTAGGACTTCAAATTTTACTTTCTTGTCTTTTTCGCCGAGGGGTGCAAACTGGGCCCCCTGGAATTTCTGGAAAACGGTAAACTCCAGCGGGGAGAGCTTGGCCCGGGCCTCGCTCAGTTTGAAGATGATCGCGTACAGGTTTTCCCGGGTGCGGCGGTCGTAACTGCCGACGGGATCTTTGGTCGCAATTAAATTGTATTCTGTAATGGTGAGTATATTGAGTTTATGATCCGTCATAACTCCTCCCCGGAGGGGGACCCTCTAGCGAGGGTAGCGACTGGTTGACCGTTGACTGCGGGCGTCAATCATTGCGCACAATTGCAAGAATTAAAATTTTGCTCCGGGCCTTGCCCGGCCCTCTGGGGAAGAGGCGCTGAGTTTATCCCGCTCGAAACAATTGGATGATCCGGTTTTTGATGGGTACACGTTCTTCTTTTTTTCGCGCGGCTTTGAGTTCGGGATTCCCCAATTTGCATTTCCCTTTAAACATTGCTCCGGGTGCGATTTGAACTGCGGGTGCAACGACATCGCCTATCAATGATCCGGTTGAATGGAGGGTTAACTTTTGACCTACTGAAACATCTCCCTCCATGTTGCCTTTGCAAATGATTTCTCCCGCCGAAATATTGCCTTGCACACACCCCTTTTCATTGATGATCAGCGTTCCACCGGTGGTGATATCGCCTTCATGTTCTCCGTCAAGACAAAGGGAAACTTTGAACTTAAGAGGTCCGTTGGTTTTGCGGTTGCCCGGAAGCAGAATACCAAATTCAGCCTTCTGGAATCGTTTGTACAACCGCGCTTCTTCTTTGGTGCAATATTTTTTGTGGCCCGCCAGTTTTTCGATCAAACTGTACAGTTGCTCCCGGGTCCGGTTGTCGTAGTATCCCTGTGGCTCCCTGGATACCAAAAACTGGTACTGGGCTTGAGTGAGTACGCTGAGCTTGATAGTTTCCATAATTGGGTCAGTTGGTGCTGCTGCTGGCCAGTTTCGTCAGTCTATCGAACAGTTGAGGTTTCTTTACCTTATTCAAATAGCTGATGATGGTTTTGTCGTCATCCGCCAATGTGGGACAAACCGTGTTCTCCGATAAAATGGCTTTCGCTATTTGGTCCATTCGTTCACTCAAACCGATATCCATATTATAGAAAAGTGATTTTTTGTTGTTGGTGATATTAATGACTTTATTATGGGGGACCATGCCCACTATCTGGATCCGGGTTTTGTATTGATGATATTTATCCAGAGTATCCAGATACTCCCGTAACATTTTCAGAGCTTTTACAATTTCCTGGTTGTTCTGGCAACGGTTGAACACGAGACCCAGTTTTTTGTTTTTAATGGATTGATACAAGTCGCCCTTCCCCTTTTGCGCGATCAGGCGTTTGACATGGGCGCGATCGAGCCCCACCAACTGGCCTTTGGCATAGTCCGCCTGAAACTCTTCGTAATAATCGATAAAGGTGTGGACGGCATCGATACTTCCGTTGATCGCTATGTTGTTGCTCAGGTCGAAGACGAACAGGACCTGATCGATCACATTCATCAGGGATGATATGTGGTTGACGCCGCCTGCCGGGGTATCCACAATCACGTGCTCAAACGGTTGGAACACGGTATCCAAAAATTCGAGAAAACGCAGGAGAAGTTCCGGTTCGTTGATCCGTTTGCGGTGCGCCCGTTTTCCCAGGATGGGAACCTCCCCGCCTAAAATGGAGAAACCATACTCTTCGATGTAGCTGATATATTCCTCCATCACCGGTCGGGACGCCCGACTCAATTCATCCAGAATGCGCCTGAATTCATCGAGATCGATTTTCTTAAGGATGGGTTGTAATTTTTTAATTTGGGAAACGCTCTTGATCTCGCGACGCTTCATCAGCAGTTCGTGAATCTCATTTCCAAATTTGAATTCCGACGCGAGGAACAAATCAGTGTTGATGGCATGGTAATGGTGAAACACCTTGACCAACCTTTCGTTGCGGGCCGGAATGTTGCCATTGACATAGGCTTGGAAACGCGAAGCCATCAAATAGACAATTTTCAAAAAGTCGATCTGGTAGGTTTTTTTGTCCAGACATTCAAACAAATCGTAAAAAGTTTTGGACGGATGGCTGTCCAGAAGGCTGGTGATGGTGGGCAAACGCAGGTCTAAATCGACCAGACATATCCGGTTGTTGTGTTTGCCAGATGCCAAAGCCCGGGTCAGCGCGGCGGTGGTATTGATCGCTAAAGTAGTTTTACCGATTCCACCTTTGGGACCTACAACCGAAATAATCGACATCAACTCTCCTTGCTTTTGTTTTTGGAAGATTTGCCCGAAAGGACTAATGTTATTTCACCCTTCCATTTACGGCCCTCGTTGGCCTTACACAAATCGTCCAGTCCTCCCCGCAATACCTCTTCATGCATCTTGGTCAACTCGCGGGTGAGTGCGACCTTGCGGTTTCCAAACACTTCCCTTAGCTCGTTCAGGGTTTTTTCAATGCGTAGCGGAGACTCGAACAACACCACCGTTTCGGAATGTTCCGCCAATTCCTGAATAATTCTTTTGCGTCTCTTTTTGCGGGGCAAAAATCCTTCAAACCGAAAACGGTCCATCGGTAATCCCGATACCGTTAAAGCCGACAAAATTGCCGAGGGTCCGGGAATGGAAATCACTTCCATTTCCTGTTCCAACGCCAACTGCACCAGATTGTACAGAGGGTCGGATACACCCGGCGTGCCGGCATCGGAAACCAAAGCAACGTCTTCCCCCTGGTTTAATTTTTTTATAAACTCAGGACCCTTGCGGGTTTGGTTGTAACTGTTGTAACTGGAAAGAGGCGTAGCAATTTCATAATGGTTCAGGAGAATTCTGGTGCGACGTGTATCCTCTGCCGCGATCAGCGAAACCTGACCCAAGATTTCCACGGATCGGTAAGTGATGTCTCCCAGATTCCCTATGGGAGTACTCACCACATACAAGCAACCCTTCTCTTTGTGTGACATACATACGTATTGTAAAGGTGCTCTTGGAAAATCTCAATAACTATTTGGATTAAAAGGTTTTTAAGGGGAGCGCGTCGTGAGGAAGGGATAAAAAAAGACCTGCGATAGAACTTTATCGCCGGTCTTTTCTTATAGTTTGATTCTACGAAATGCTTTTAAACTGAGGTGGCCGATTCCGCTTCTTCGTTTGGGATGAGTTTGATGATCTTACCTTCGGTCCCGGTCATGTCGCAGGTGCCGTCAAATATTGCGCCGTTTTCAACCAGAAGGGCGGGGGCTGAAATGTTGCCGACGACTTCGCTGTTGTTATGAATTTCAATTCGCTTGGACGCCTTGATCGTTCCTTTTATTTTCCCCCGGCAGATAACCGTTCCCGCATTGATGTTCGCTTCCAGAACGCCATTTTCTCCTACAATCAAAGTGTCATCGGTATTGACCTCACCGTCCATCTTGCCATCGATACGGACAACGCCATTAAAACTCAACGTCCCGCTAAAAACTGTGTCTTCGCCTAAATAGGCTTTAATATCTTTAACGCTCTCAACGTCATTTTTTGCGGACATGTCTTTCCCCCTTGGAGAGATTTTATGGGTTGGAAAAAACAAGGCTCTGAACGACCCTCGAAAATCAGGATACTATCATATCACGAATTCGGTTCAAATCATCAATAGAATAATATAAAACAACAAGTTTACCGCCTTTTCTCCCTGGGGTGATTTCTACTTTGGTACCCAGGTGGCGCTGGAATTCCTTTTCCAAGTCCTTTATGAAGATGTCTTTGCCGGCTATTTTTGATTTAGGTTTCGTTCCTGCAGCGCGTTTTTTTGTTTGAACGTAGGACTCGACCTGGCGGACATTCATATTTTTCCTGAGGACTTCCCGGCGCGCTTCCTCCATCTCCCTCTCTGTTTCCAGTGCCAGCAGGGCGCGGGCGTGACCCATGGT
>QIDN01000388.1 GCA_003229345.1 Nitrospirota bacterium
CCTTTCATTCCGAGAAAACCCCCTCTTTCAGCGTCAGTCCTGAAAAGCAGATTTACCATTGTTTCGGCTGCGGAGCCGGGGGCAACGTATTCAAGTTTCTCATGGAAAAAGAAGACCTGCCGTTTGTCGACACCGTGAAGCGGCTGGCTCACCGCTATCAGGTATCGATTCCGGAATCCATTTACAAATCTCAGGGAGGCGCCTCCCATAACGAACGGGAAGCCCTGTTGAATTGCAACACCCTGACGGCGCAATACTTTGCTTCCCTGCTCAAAAATCCGCAAGCAGGAAAAACGGCTCGCGAATATCTGGCTTCGAGAGGTTTTGACAATCAAGCGATCGAGGATTATCAAATCGGTTGGGCCCTCCCGGGCTGGCGGGATTTACTGGCTCATCTTGAGAGCCAGGTCAAATGCTCCCGCGACACCCTGGCGAAATACGGGTTGGTTTCCAAAAAGGAGGCCGCCGACACCAGGGATAAGAAGGATGCTTATTACGACCGGTTTCGCGAACGCCTCATTTTTCCGATTCAGGATACCCGCGGCAACATCATCGCCTTCGGAGGGCGCGTGGTGGGCGACGGTGAACCCAAATATCTAAACTCTCCCGAAACCCTGGTCTACAAGAAAGGTCAACACCTGTTCGGCCTCAACAAAGCGAAAGAGGCCATCCGCCGGGAAAACCAGGCATTAATCGTGGAAGGTTATTTCGACCAGATCCGCGGCTGGGAAAGCGGCGTGCAGAATATCGTGGCTACCTGTGGCACGGCCCTGACTGCCCAGCAGGCATTGCTGTTAAAACCGCTCACCTCCAAAGTGACTCTGGTGTTCGATGCGGATCCGGCAGGCCACGCCGCCGCGGAACGCGGATTTGAAGTATTGCAGGAGCACGGATTATCAGTGTTCGTCGCCGTTCTCCCCGAGGGGCACGACCCGGATTCTCTGATCCGGGAGCAGGGGAAAGAGGCCTTTCTCAAATTGATTCAGGACGCCCAGCCGTTTGTCCATTATTTGCTGGGCCGCATCCTGCGCTCGGCAGAAACCCGGACTACGGAGGATAAACTCGGCGCCATCAACCGAATACTCCCGGTGCTGGCTAAAATCAAAAACAGCGTAGAGCGGAGCGAACATATCCGTTATGTCGCAGAAAAAGTGGGGGTTGAGGACCGGGCCTTTCTGGAAGAAATGAGAAAATCGCTGGCGCAAAATAAAAACCGGGTGGATGAGCCCGTCTCTTCCAAAAAGGGTAACCTCGATCCGGAATGGTATCTGATCCATCTGATACTGGCTGATACAGAGACAGCTCGGGACATTGCGGCCAACGTGGTGTTGTCCGAATATGAGAATCCCCTCTATCGTGAAACCGCCAACCTGCTGTACGGTCTGATCGAACGCGACCAACCGCTGCGGGTGGACCGGTTGATTGACCATACAGACCAGCCCGAGGTGAAATCAGTTTTGACGCAGGTAAGCATGGATCCCATATTGTTTGATAATGTGAAAAAAGCCGTCGCCGACTGTATCAATGAAATTCGAAAACGAGCTATCGATAAAAAAATCAATGACTTAAAGAAACAACGGAACCAGGCGGAGCAGGCCGGCCAAACCGACCGGTCGCGGGAATTGCACCAGCAGATGCGCGAAATGCAAGTCTCCCTGCATCCGCAATAAGGTTTTTGCATCTAAATACATGAAATCTATCAATTTATTTTTCCAGCAGGAGAATACGCACTGATGTCTAATGTCGAAAAAATCGCTCAGGTTACTGAAGTAAGCCAATTGATTTCCTTGGGTAAGGAAAAAGGATATCTCACCTACGAGGAAGTTAATGACGTCCTTCCTGCCAATCTGGTCGCTCCAGAGCAAATTGACGATCTGATGCACATTTTTGGGGAAAACGAAATCGAGATCGTGGACACTGCCATTAAAAGCGATAAACCGGTCGAGTTGGAAACGGAAAAAGAGGCTGCGGCCCCGCCTGAAGAAGCCGCGCCCGCAGCCAAGCCGGACAATGTCACCATTGATGATCCGGTACGGATGTACCTACGGGAAATGGGCACCATTTCGCTTTTGACCCGGGAAGGGGAAGTAGAAATCGCCAAACGTATCGAATCGGGACAAAATGAGGTTCTTGCCGCCGTGTCCAACTGCTCCGTCACCCTCCAGGAGTTTGAATACCTGGCGAACTTGGTGAAAAAGGCCGAGCTTACCGTATTCGATTTTATCGTACAGCCGGTGGTGGATCCCGAAAACAAAAAGGAAGTGTCCGAAAAAGATGAAACCAAGCGGGTGATGAAAGCCATCCGCGCTCTGACGACTCAATTTAAAAAAGTGGACAAGCTCCAAGCTCGGAGCGAAACCAAACTTTCAGAAAAAATGCAAGCCAAGGTAACCAAGGAGTTGGCGGCGCAACGAATCGTTCTTGAAAAAATGGTTCGCGATTTGCGTGTCCATGCCGATGTCATGGACGGTATCATTGAAAATATCTATGAGATCGCCGCCTCAATCCGTGAAGCAGGAAAAGAAGAACGCCTGCTGGAAAAGGAATTAAAAATGTCATTGGCGGACATCAAAAAACTAGCCAAAAACTGGGCCAAGCAGAAGAGCGTCAAACTGCCAAAAGGCAAGGTGGTGACTAAAAAGCAATTCGATGGATATACTAAAATGGCTCAAGCATGCCATCGCAAAATCCGGAAAATTGAAAAGGAAACAACGACCTCCAAGGATTCACTGCTGTCGACGGTTCGCACCATCGCGCGCGGCCGGGTGAAAGACAAAACCGCCAAACGTGAACTGGCCGAGGCCAACCTGCGACTGGTGGTGAGCATCGCCAAAAAATACACCAATCGCGGCCTGCAGTTTCTGGACCTCATTCAGGAGGGCAACATCGGGCTGATGAAAGCGGTGGACAAATTTGAATACCAGCGCGGATACAAGTTCAGTACCTACGCCACCTGGTGGATCCGCCAAGCCATCACCCGCGCTATTGCGGACCAGGCCCGCACCATTCGTATCCCGGTTCATATGATCGAAACGATCAACAAATTGATCCGGGTTTCGCGACACTTGGTGCAGGAGTTAGGCCGGGAACCGGCTCCGGAGGAAATCGCCGCCAAAATGAGCCTGCCGGTCGACAAGGTCCGCAAGGTTCTGAAAATCGCCAAAGAACCTATCTCGCTGGAAACACCCATCGGGGAGGAAGAGAACAGCCATCTTGGCGATTTCATCGAGGATAAGAAAGTACTGTCGCCGATCGATTCGGTAGTCAAAAAGAACCTCAAGGAACAAACCATGAAGGTTCTGGGAACGCTGGCCAGCCGGGAGGAAAAAGTTCTGCGAAAGCGGTTTGGGATCGGGCTCGATTCCGAACATACGCTGGAAGAAGTGGGCCAGGATTTCGCAGTCACGCGGGAACGCATACGGCAGATCGAGGCGAAGGCCCTGCGCAAACTGCGGCACCCCAGCCGCTCCAAAAAACTACGCAGTTTCATCGAAAACTAGCCGCATGACGCGGGCCCATAGCTCAGCTGGTTAGAGCTCCCGGCTCATAACCGGGCGGTCCCAGGTTCGAATCCTGGTGGGCCCACCAGGCTACCTTTTTGCAGGGGGAAGGAATTTCGCGGGGGCATGACAGCCCGATCCAAAGGTTGATTTCTCCATCCGAGGTATTACGGCGATTTGCCGCTCGGGACTGGCCAAGCCAGCTAACCCTTTTCAAACGGGAAAGCCTCAAAAAATCCAAGTCCCCATTCTCAGTTTTGCTTTTCAGGCAACTCCACAATGTACAAAGTGCCCTTTCCTAAAGAGCTCTTTACCACAATCTTTCCGCAGTGGCGCGTCACTATTTTTAAACATATCGCCAATCCCATCCCAGTACCGGGGAATTCGGAGGATCCATGAAGCCGCTCAAAAGGTTTAAAAATACGTTTAATATGCTCCTCTTTCATTCCAATGCCATTATCACGGATAGAAATCTCCCAATACCCATTGTCGTTGCGCAGGCTATCAATCTCAATCTTAGGCGGTTCAGTTTTGCTATGAAATTTCAGGGCGTTGCCGATTAAATTTTGGAACAATTGCTGCATTTGGATTTTGTCCGCTTCGATTTTCGGAAGATGCTTTATTTCAACAACTCCCTTTGATCGCTCAATACTCACTTCGAGATCAAGGAGCACCTCATTGACGACCTCCCTCAAATCGACTGACTCCATTTTCGGAGCCAAAGAAGAAATTCTCGAATATCGAAGAAGATCTTCAATAAGCTTCTGCATTTTAATTGAAGCGTTTTCTAACCGATGAAAGTATTCTTTTTCTTTACTATCTAGTTTATCCCCCATAGAAGTTCGCAATCGATCGCTGAATGAAACAATTTTTCGCAAAGGTTCTTGGAGATCATGTGATGCTGTGCGGGTAAAATCTTCTAAATTTTGATTGGCTCCAGCCAAATCTTTAACTAGATTTTGAAGCATTTCTTCGATTTCTCTTCTTTTTGTTATGTCCTCTATAAATAGTATGAAGTACAGAGGCTCACCTGCTGGCGAAGAAACTGGCGAAATCGTAATATTCACCCAAACCGGCAGGCCATCTTTTCTCAGGCACTGAATTTCCCTGGAAAAATATTGGACATTAGCTGTTAAAAGTTCATCAATCATTTTTTGGGTATTAAGAATCCCATCCGGATGGGTAATATCAAAAATAGATATTTTAAGTAATTCGTCTTGCTCATAACCAATAATTTGGCAAAATTTATCATTACAGGTGAGCCACGCTCCCTCTAAAGACAAGTGAGCAATGCCTATTGCAGCTTGATTAAAAGAAGCCTTAATCTGCTGTTCGATTTCGCTTAAAGTACCTTCCATAACCCGCTTTTCTTTAATCAAGCGAATCTTTTCAAAACCTC
>QIDN01000228.1 GCA_003229345.1 Nitrospirota bacterium
GCATCATCGCGCCGGGCAAGGTGTACCGCTGTGATTCGGATGTTTCCCATACCCCCATGTTCCACCAGATCGAAGGACTGATGGTGGACGAAAACGTGACGTTCAGCGATCTCAAAGGAGTGATGAATATCTTCGTGCACCACACCTTCGGCGAAAAAACGAAGGTACGGTTCCGTCCCAGTTTTTTCCCGTTCACCTGCCCCAGTGCGGAGGTGGATATCCAATGTGTCATGTGCTCAGGAAAAGGCTGTCGGGTCTGTTCGCAAACCGGTTGGCTGGAAATTCTGGGCGCTGGCATGGTGGACCCGGCGGTGTTTGGAGCCGTCGATTACGATCCGGAAAAATGGACGGGGTTCGCCTTCGGGATGGGCATCGAACGCATCGCCATGCTCAAGTACGGCATCCACGACATCCGCCTGTTCTTCGAGAACGACCTGCGCTTCCTGCAACAGTTTTAGCCGGCGTAGCGCCGGAGCGAATTTCGCAGAAGCATTCTCGCGTGATTGACCAGCTACTTTCCCCAACCAAGTTGTCACCTTAATCTTATCGAAACTTCAATCACTACATTGGTTTTATTCTGGCCTTTGGGCTTTTTTGACGATGTCTTTGTCGAAGTAGTTGACGGACATGCCTGCATCGAGGACGATGCCCTGGGCGTTGATGCCGCTGGCGCGTTCGCTCAGCAGAAACACCGCCGTATTGGCCACCTCCTGGGTGGTCAACGCCTGTTTGCGCAGGGTTGACTGTTCGGCGTGCAGGTAGGAATCGATATAGCCGGGGATACCCGCCGAGGCGGAAGATTTCAGCAATCCCGCATTAACGGAATTGAACCGTACCTTAGAAAACGCGCTGAACGATTTAGCGAGAAAGCATAATGAGGAATCGAGCGCGGCCTTGGCCGGTCCCATATAGCCATAGTTCTCCGCCGCCATACGCGTCGTTGAGATAGAAATGGTCACTATCGAAGCGTTGGAGTCGAACAAGTCTTTGAAGGCATTTGACAGGTTGATGAGCGAGTAACAGGAAATATCCACGCATTGCAGGAAGTCTTTCTTCGACGTTTCGTGAAACGGTTTTAACCCCTCCGCAAAATTAGCGAAGGCGATGGAATGCACCAGACCATGCAGGACATCAGTCCTTGCGGATATTCCCTTTTTCAGGCGGTCAATATCCTCTTCTCTCTCCACATCGCAGACAAACGTCCGGGCCGGATCAATGAGTTTGGCGACGCTGGCTTTACGTTCCTCGGAGCGCACGCTGTACAGCACGTTGGCGTTTTCGGCTTCAAGGGTTTTGCCGATATGATAAGCGACGCTTTTTTTATTGGCGACACCGGTCACCAGAATGGTTTTGTTTTCAAGGCCGAGGAAACTCATAATTCCCCTTCCATGAGCATCACGGTGAACTCCACCGTCACCGCCGTCTTACCGTCCACCTGCACTTTGCCTTTCATATAATGCGCCGGACCGACGTTTCCCACATAGTCCGCCCGGATCTCCAAAACGCTGCCGGGGTATACGGGATTTTTAAACTTCACGTTTTGAATCCGGGACATGACGGGAACCTGGCCATTTTGGGTTGGATATTTTTTCGACATCAAAATCGCGCCGGCCTGAAACACGCACTCGCAAACCAATACTCCGGGCATGATCGGGTAATCGGGATAGTGCCCCTTGAAAAACGGTTCCTCCGGGTCAATGCGTTTACGGGTGACGATGTGATCATCGGTTTGCTCGACAATTTCATCGACAAACAGGAAAGGCGGACGATGGGGTATGGCGTTCAGGATTTTTTCCTGCATTATAATCCGCCTGTAATTTCCAGAACGGTGCCGTTGATATAAGCCGAATCGCGGTCCGCCAGAAACAGCACGGCGCGTGCCACTTCTGCCACCGTGCCGAAACGTTTCACGGGAACCTGACCCAGGTATTTTTTCTTCTGATCCTCCGGAAGATCGGCGATGAAATCAGTATCAATAAATCCGGGCGACACACAATTCACCGTAATTTTCCGGCTGGCCACTTCCTTGGACAAAGACCGGGCAAACGCCTCCTGCCCTGCCTTGCTCGCCGCATAATTAGCCTGCCCCGCAAACCCGTACCGGCCGATGGGGGAAGTGATGTTCACGATCCTGCCATACCTGTGCCGCATCAGATGCTGCACCGCCAGCTTGCTCATGTGGTACGTGCCCGTCAGGTTGGTGTGGATGACAGCATCCCAGTCTTCAACCGACATCATCCCAACCACGGAGTCGCGCCGAATCCCGGAGTTATTCACGAGAATCTCAAACTGTTTAAAATTTTCCTCCACATCCTTGAAAAATGCAACGACGTCGTCATGCTTGGAAACATCAAATTGTCTGAGGTGGAGCCGGTCTTGGTAATTTTCGTTGGCCTTTTGGAATGCTTGCGCGGCAGAGGTGTCGGAACGGTAAGTGGCAATCACCTGAGCGCCTGCGGCGAGAAACGCTTCGGCCACACCTCGGCCAATTCCGCGCGTACCGCCGGTCACAATAACAGTCTGTTCTTTGAAATCGAAATTCACGATAGATGAATCGAAAAGAAGAAGGAAAGAAACAACAAAAATTCAATTTGCTGGACAGGTTTTCCGTTGCCGAAATTTATACGCTGACGGTTTCCAGTTCCGGTTTGGGTTGGGACACCGCGTGTAAGAATTTGTCCACTTCGTTGGCCACGATCACCCCGTAATTGGCCGCGCCCAGCCAACCGGACATGATAATCCCCACCGAGCCGGCATGGAACAACCCCGCAATCTGTTTGGGAAGATCCTTGCTGATTGCGAGCCCTTCAAATTTGGTTCCGAAAGAAACGCCGCCCGGATGCGCAGTGTAGCGTTTGAAGGTCAGCGGAGTGGAAGCTTCCAGGTGACCTATTTTTTTGCGAACATCGGGAACATATTTTTCCAGAGCGTCCAGCGTCCGCTCTATTAAATGTTTCTTTTTCTTTTCGTACTCCTCACGAGTCAAATGAGCCCAGTCCTTGAACCGCGCGTTGGTTGACGCCACGATGGAATACATGTTCAACCCCGGCCGGGTTTCCGGATAATAAAAACTGAACGTCCGGCTGGTGGTCTCCGGTTCCAGGAGCGACTCCGAACTGAATTCGTTTTCCTGGGAGGTAAACAACAGGTCCCCGACATGATCAATCTTCTCGCCCCTTTTAAGACCCATATACACCTGGCAACTGCTGTCACTCAACCGGACTTCTTTAACTTCTTTAAGAAACTCCGGTGTGAAATGCTCGTCGCCAGTCAATTTGTGAATGGTGCTTAATATATTGGAATTGGATAAAACCGTTGTGGCCGGGATCATGCGGCCATGAACTTCCACCCCCTGCACGGTTTTATTATCATCCACCACCACGCGGTCGACCATGCAATGAGTACGGATATCCACCCCGTTTTTCAGCAGTTCCTTTTTCATCTTTTTGATCAATTCGCTGGTACCGCCCTTAAAGGTGTAAACACCCTTGTCCATGAAATTGGCAAACACGATCCCGTAGGTGATCGCCGGATCATCGAGGGTAGAGCCGTTGGCATAGGTGATCGGTTCCATCAACAGGCGGTGGACATCGGTCCGGCCCGGAAAAAATTTTTCGAATAATTCGCGGGTGGTCATCGACAGGTCGTCATAAAAATTCATCGCCCGCACGGTTTTGAAAAAATCGTCGACGGTTTCCTTGACGATTCCGAACTGGTCTTTCATCAGCCGGGTAAAATCGTTTTTATCGAAATTGGTCCAGAAGGAGAATTGAGGGTTGTCGAAGCGGATGTTCTTGAGGCGAACGATGGAGTCGGCGATTTCCTGGGTCCAGTATTTGCGGCAGGTTTTGATCATGCCGGTCGGGAAACCGTGCAGGGAAATATCCAGAATATGGCCGCCTTTGCGCTTGAACCAGGTGGCCAGCCCACCCAGATTATAGTGGTGCTCGAGGATAAGAACCTTATGCCCCAGTTTGGCCAGCTTGTTGGCGGCGGTCAAACCCGCCAGGCCACTGCCAATAATAATCGTATCGTAAGCCGACTTGATTCCCTTCAGCCAGTCTTTAGCCATTAAATTCTCCTGGTTTCCGATTTGGCTTCCGCTTGTAAAATATGCAGGTTAGCCATTGAAATTCCACTTAATGTCGCACCAATAATACCCAAAAAGCCCTGATCTGTCCCACAAATAAATAAGTTTTTTACAGGTGTCCGCCCGCTCTTTATTTTGGTGGGAGAACCGTACACGGCGCCGTTGAGGTGGCCGGTATATTTAAATATGGTCTTGGGCGTAAAAGAGTCAATATATATAATATGATCGCTGAAATCAGGGAAATAAGTCAACAACGCATTCACCCCCCGGTCGCGGTACTCCTTCTTGGCGGCCCGGTAATCGGACCGCGTCATGGCGTCCCAAAGCTTGAAATTTGCCTGATTAGTGAGACGAATCACCCCCTCGGACGGAGCTTCCGGGTACTGAAAGTTGTTGGGACAGCACAAAACACCACTGGTGACATCGGTCAAACCCTTTGGAACACGGTACTTAAAGCGTGGCTCCGTGCTGTAAAATACGATGCTCTTATCATATCCCACTTCTTTCGGCATTTTGTCGAGCACGAAAATCGATTCAGTAAACGACATTTGACCGATTTCCAAGTCGGATTCTTCGGCGATTGGCGGGCGGCACAGGCGTAAGGTCTCAACAATCCCGGCGGAAGAGAGGACCTTGTCCGCCACCAGCGTTTCGCCATTCTCCAGTTGGATGGATTGCAACTCGCCGTCCTTATGCGCGATGCTTTGCACTCCGGCGCCCATGCGTAATTCGCCGCCGAGACTCTGGTACTTATCGACCAGCAGTTTCAGGATATAGGGCATACCGCCAAC
>QIDN01000262.1 GCA_003229345.1 Nitrospirota bacterium
ACATTTCGGCGAGCTTTGTACCCAGGTCTGGAAATCAAGGGTTTTAATATGGACCAAAACGCGAAAACATCAAAGATGAGTTGCCCGCGCCTGTGTTGATGCCCGCGTCCTAAAGTGGGAGACTGTACGGCGGAACCACGAACATGAGGAGAACCACAATGAAAGTCTATGATAGAAAGCACCGAAAACAGCTGGATAAGTGGGTTGAAGGACTATATCAAGAGCGCATATCCCGCCGGAATTTCATGCGCCTGGGGACGGCCTTGGGCATTTCCACCGTATTCTTGTCGGATATTCTGACCTTGCACGGGGATGCCTTCGCAGCGGAACACCCGTCTCCAGAAGTTCTGGAAAAGATCAAAAAAGAGGGCGGAGAACTATTCATCTACAACTGGGAGGAATACATTCATCCGGACACCATTCCTGATTTCGAAAAGGAGTTCGGTGTAAAAGTAATCTATGACACCTACCCGGGAAACGAACAATTGCTGGCCAAACTCCAGGCGGGCGGCTCACGATATGATGTCGTGTTTCCCACCCACAATTTTGTGCCTATTCATATTGGCCAGGGGCTCCTGCTCCCATTGGATCATGAACAGATCCCGGCTCTGAAAAACATCATACCCAGATTTCTTGATACCTCGGTCGATCCGGGCAACAAATATACCGTGCCCTATCTATGGGGGATGACCGCTTTAGCCCACAACACCAAGTACACCAAAGACGATCCCAATGTGGGTAGCTGGGCGCTCATGTTTGAGAGTGGCCCGAAACGATACTCCGGGAAGTTGGGATTTACGGACGAAATGGAAGAGGTCATGGCCACCGCGCTGTCATATCTCGGATACTCGGTCAACAGCCATGAAAAGAATGAATTGGTGGAAGCCGGCGACTTGTTGATGGAAATAAAGCCCCACGTGAAAGCCTTCTATCCAGGGGCAGACGAGACCAAGGCCCTGATTACGGAGGACATCATTGTTGGCCACGAGTGGAACGGGGAAGTAGTCAAGGCCCGCAGGAAGAACCCCGACGTTGAATGGAATCTGCCTAAGGAGGGTGGCACCGCCTGGTTCGATAATATGGCGATCGCCAAGAATGCACCTCACAAGTTTACGGCCGAGACGTTTATCAATTACATGCTTAGACCGGACGTGTCGGCACGCAATGCAGACGAAGGCGGTTATGCAACGCCTAATCAGGTGGCTGTTGAGAAATTCGTACCCCCGGAGGTCGCTCAGGATCCGGGGATATATCCTACAGAGACGGAACTCGCCCGGTTGGAATTTCTTGCGGTTATCCCGGATGAGATTTTGCCGATCTACGATGACATCTGGACCCGGCTATTAGGAGCTTAACAAGAGTCAGGGTCGCTTATGAGGGGAGGGACCATAATCCGGTGAACGGATAACCGAACCTCCGGAATCCAAATGGCCGCGGGCTCGATTTTGCTAAGGGCCCGCGCCACAATAAGTTCGAAGAGTTGGCGCGGGCCATAAGTCCGGTTACCGGTCGATCGGGCGCGCGGGCGTTCCGGCCATCAAAATGTGCGCTGTGTCGGCTGGATAAATCTCCGGCGGCGCGCTTCTGTCTCCTATGAAGGTAATGGATGTGTATAGGTTGAGAAAATCCCTCCTCCGTTTTTTCAGAAACCACCCGGCTTTCGGTATAGGCGCCGCCCTGAGCCCATCGGCTTTCTGGTTGCTGATCTTCACTTTGATCCCGATGGGAATCGTGATCTATTACAGTTTTCTGACCCGCGGGCCTTGGGGGACCGTGATAAACGAGTTTACGCTCGATAGCTATCGGCTGATTCTGGATCCGTTGTTTCTCAAGATCTTCGCCCGGTCTGTCAAGTTGGCGGTGCTGACGGTCGTAATCTGCTTGTTGGCTGGCTATATGATTGCATACTGGATTGCTTTCTATGGTGGAAAGCGCAAGAACTTCTTATTGTTCCTGGTCATTCTGCCGTTTTGGACCAGTTACCTGGTGCGAATTTATGCCTGGATCGCCCTGCTGTCCGATCACGGCCTGGTCAACAATTTCCTGATCAAGATCCAACTGATCGACGAGCCTTTGCCCCTGCTCCACAACGAATTTGCCGTGCTGGTCGGTCTCGTCTATACCTACCTGCCATTTATGATCCTGCCCCTGTATGCCTCTCTCGAGCGACTGGACCGCTCGGTCCTGGAGGCGGCCTCCGATCTGGGAGCCACCGCCAGAGAAAGATTTTTCCAGGTCACCTTGCCGCTGACCAAAGGAGGCATGCTCAGCGGGTCGGTGTTGGTGTTTGCCCCGGCTTTAGGTGAATACCTGATCCCGGAACTGCTGGGTGGAGCCAAGGCGATGATGATCGGAAAATTCATCGCGCTGAAATTCATCGGACTTCGCCACTGGCCGCTGGGATCCACATATTCTCTCATGCTGCTGCTGATGACTTTGATCCTGCTCTACCTCTACATGCGGGTTGGAGGCGGTAAAGAAGCCTTCCAGGAACAACGATGAACCAGACCTCGCCTCGTCTTTTATTCATAGGTTGCGTGTTCTTGTTCGTGTTCATGTATGCACCGTTACTAGTGGTAATCGTATTTTCCCTGACGCCCACCGAATACGGTGTCAGTTGGGAGGGGTTTACCCTGAAATGGTATCAGGCTGTTTTCGACAACAAGAATATTCAGGCGGCTTTGAAGGTGAGCCTCATGGTGACGATTCCCAGCGTGCTTATTGCCACGGCCATTGGAACGATCACTGCGTTTACCCTGTACCGCTCCAAATTTATCGGTAGAGCGCTTTTTCAGGGCGTTCTATATATCCCGCTGATCATGCCGGATCTCGTCATCGGGATTTCACTTCTGCTGTTTTACACCTCTCTCAATCTGGAGCTCGGCATTCTTACGATTCTGATGGCCCATGTCTCTTTCACTATTCCACTCACCACCCTGGTGATTATCGCCCGGATGCAGCGCATCGACCGGAATTTGGAAGATGCCGCCATGGATCTCGGCGCCGATGAATGGACGACCATGCGTAAAGTGACATTGCCCCTGTTAAAACCGGGGATTCTGGCGGCGGCGTTACTGGCATTTCCCTGGTCGTTTAATGACTTCGTGATTACTTTCTTTGTCAGCGGCGTGGGCTCTTCCACTCTGCCAATCCGGGTGTATTCGATGATACGACTCGGCGTGTCCCCGATAATCAACGCGCTCGGGACCTTGATTGTCGTACTACCACTGATTCTGGTCGTACTTGGACTCCTGTTGGAAAGGCGGAGAATGGGATGAAACAAGTTGCAAGCGTTGAGCTCGCACATGTCGTAAAGCGATACGGTGACGTGATTGCTGTGAACGATCTGAGTTTGGTTATCGGAGAAGGGGAGTTTTTCTCGCTGCTGGGGCCCAGCGGATGCGGGAAAACCACCACGTTGAGGTTGATCGGAGGCTTGGAGACACCCGATAGCGGCGAAGTCTACATCAGTGGAGAAGTGGTCAACGACCGTCCGCCCTATGAGCGCAGCTCCAATATTGTTTTTCAGAATTACGCTCTATTCCCGCATTTGACGGTCAACGACAACATCGCTTTCGGCTTACGGTTGAAGTCCAGAAGGACACCGGAGCCCGAGGTCAAAAAACTGGTGGCGCAGGCTCTGGAGTTGGTTCACCTGGAAGACTTCGGAGCGCGCCGTCCCATCCAGCTCAGCGGTGGCCAGCAACAACGTGTTGCTCTGGCAAGGGCGCTGATTTTACGTCCCAAAGTATTGCTGTTAGATGAACCTTTGGGGGCTTTAGACCGAAAACTTCGAAAGGCCATGCAAAAAGAACTGCGCCGGATTCAGCAGGAGGTCAACATTACCTTTGTCTACGTAACCCACGACCAGGAAGAGGCAATGAGCATGTCGGACCGGGTTGCGGTGATGCGAAACGGGGATTTTGAACAGATCGGAAGCCCACAGGAAATTTTTCAAAGTCCCCAGACTCGATTTACGGCCGATTTTATGGGGGCTTGCAATATTTACTCCGGTCGGGTTATTGCCGCGGACGCGGGGGAGGTGGGCTGTGCCTCCGCCGGCACCGTCCAGATTGAGACGGAGACGGGTTTTACGGTGATGAGCCGTAACAACCTGGAACTGTCCTCCGGCGCGGCTACCAGTTTTTCGATTTGACCAGAGATGGTCCAGGTATTCCCCAGGAACTGGGAGTGGCAGGCCGATAACAAATTCGATGGCAGGATTGTCGAAAAAGTATATCTGGGGGAGGTGACCGAACTGGAAGTGAGTTTGGCCGGGAAAGGCTCCATCGTCAGTCGTGTCGGAAGTCGGAGTGATCAAAACTTTGCTTTCAAAGAATCCGATCCAGTTTCGATCGGTTGGAATGCAGAAGATTGTAATTTGTTGAGCGACTAAAGACGGTCCGCGGTGAGCGAGGAAAAGTAATATATTCTTCATGCTCCGGAAGGTAAACGTGGGATGTTGCTTCTTTTAGCAGTGGGAGTTGAGCACTAATTATGGCCAGTGACTGTAGTCACGATATATTTCAATACGGTGGTGAATCAATACTCTAAGCGACCGTTTGGGTGTTCAAAAGGAAGGTTGAAATTGACGCAAAAAAATCCTTGCTATTGCGTCGTACCGGAGGCTTTTTTTAATAATCAAACCAGGCGAGACAAACGTTATGGCGCAAGAAAACTTCTTTTCACTATCGGATTTGAGTGATGGCATACCGCGGGAACTTGCCGAGGGCTTGTCCACACGCATCTTCGTCGGCGAGCAGGCCATGTTGTCCATCGTCACCATCGAGCCGAACGCCAGCGGCAGCACACACAGCCACCCGGAAGAGCAGTGGGGCTATCTGTTGCAAGGATGCGGAGTGCGCACTC
>QIDN01000059.1 GCA_003229345.1 Nitrospirota bacterium
GGATCAATGAAGTGAATGTCAAAATCGCTTCGATGAAAGGCCGGCGCGACAATGTTCGGTTGGAAATTAAACGCCTCGACCTGCAGGAAGCAAATCTGAACCAGCGCATCGAGCAACGCAATGAAGACAGCCGGATCAATTCCGAAAGGATCGCCGAAAATCAAAAAGCGATTGCGGAGATCGAGCAAGGCATCCTCGAAAAGGTGAGAGAGAAGGATCGTTTGTCCGGGGAAGTAGTGGGCGAGGAAGAGGGCCTGCGGGAACAAGAAGAGACGCTGGAAGCCAAAGATCGCGAAAGCCGCGAGCTGGGCCACCGGATTCAGGAGATGACCGAAGAAGTTTCCGCGGTGGACTTGAAGCGCTCCGAGGTGAAAATCCAGATCAGCCATATCGAAGAAAAAGCGTTCGAAGATTTTAACGTCAGCCTGCAGGAAATGCTGAATCAATACGACGGCGAAGTCGACGAAGAAGAGGTCACCGGGGAATTGAATCAACTGAAAGAAAAAGTCGCCAAACTTGGAGAAGTGAACCTGGCGGCGCTGTCCGAATATCAGATAGCCAACGAGCGGTTTAGCTTTTTACAGAAGCAACTGGAAGATCTGGCGGACTCCATTCGCGCTTTGCACGAGACGATCGAGAAAATCGACCAGACTACGCGCAAATTATTCAAGGAAACATTCGAGCAGGTGAACGAGCATTTCCAGGACAACTTCAAGCGGTTGTTCCAGGGCGGCAAAGCGGAGTTGATCCTGACCGACCCGGAAAATATTCTGGAATCGGGAATCGATATCACCGCCAGCCCTATGGGTAAGAGCATGCACAACATCACCCTGCTTTCCGGCGGCGAAAAAACGATGACCGCCATCGCGCTCATGTTCGCTATTCTCAAAGTCCGGCCCAGCCCGTTCTGCCTGCTGGATGAAGTCGACGCGCCTTTGGACGAGGCCAACGTCATTCGCTTTCAGGAAATGCTGAAAGAGATGTCCGACAAAACCCAGTTCATCATCATCACCCACAACCAGAAAACCATGACCTTCGCCGACACCCTGTACGGCGTGACCATGGAAGAACGCGGCGTCTCCAAAGTCGTCTCCGTCAATTTGAACTAATTTTTTCAATTCAAGAGTATGAATTTATCAGCGATCTCAAAGCTGGCAGTGCTTGTGCTGTTCCTTTCCGTTTGCGGGTGTGCCCCCTTATCTAAATTTCCTCTTAAAAACTTAGATGATTTTGAGGTCGATTCTCGGTTGCCCGGAATTTGGGTTGCGGAGATTAATGGAAGCGAAACGGTTCTCACTTTTTCACGCTTTAGTGAAGATGGGACTCTAAGTTTATTGTGGGGGCGATTTCTTGATAAAGGAGGAATGGTCTCACATCAATTTCAAGTATTCGCATCTCCCTTTGGGTCTCAAAATTATTTAAATATTGAAATAGAAATGAAGGATTCCAAGACAAGAAAATATGTGTTTGCCAGCTATAAAATTGATCGAGATAATGCCTTGTTAATTAAAGTATGGTCTCCTGAAGAAATTTCAAATGCGATGGAGAAGGGAATATTGCCGGGAACTATTTTAAAGAGAGATGATGAGGAGTTGTTAATTAAAGACCCAATGGGGCACGAGATTATTTTCCAAAGAGAGAAGGATATAAGAGAAATGTTAGGATGGGATGATGAAGATAATCTTGGCGAATGGTTAGGCCCATATAAAAAATTAATGACACCAAAAACATTAGGGCCATCGAATCAAAAATAAAACCTACCTTTTCAGAAACTAAAGCAGTTCCTATTTTGTAATTCCCTCCCTCTCATAGAATGCTATAATGCGCCTCATTCCTATCCTGTTCTGGTGAGGCTATGGCCGAGGCGAAGGACATCAACGACAGTCTGCAGTTTCTCCGGTATTTTGAGAAATACACGGAGTCGGAAGACCTGTTGAGCGTGGTTCAGCACAAGATGGAGCAAAACTCCGATACGCTGGACCTGATCCGTCAAGAATTGTCGGAAGACGATTGCAAGCTGTTGGCCGACCTGGCACCGCTCTCGCGCTTGAAGGTGCTCAATTTAAGGGAAACCAGCCTCACCACCGCCGGCCTGCAACATTTATGCATGTCGCCTCACCTCACCGGCCTCGACGAGTTCATCATCGACAACAACAACGTGGATGATGATGGGTTGTTCTTCATCTCCAAAGTCAAAACGTTCAGCCAGCTCAAAAAACTGAGTATTGCCAGCAACGAGATCGGGCCGGTGGGACTGAAAGCGCTGGCGCTCAGCCAGACGTTAACCAGCCTCGAACATCTGGATGTGTCCTATAACCGGGTAGAGGCGATCGGGATCAAGGCGCTGGCCGGGTCCGGTTTAGGATCGCGTTTGAAAGGCTTGAATTTGACCGATACCGGAATCGGTGACGAGGGCCTCCAGAAAATCGCCGAAGGTGCGCCGATGAAGCAACTGGAATCCCTCAACCTCTCTGACAATCACCTGACCGACCAAGGGCTTGAGGCTTTGGTGCGCTCCGAAGTCTTCCCCAATTTAAAGAGTCTCAACCTCGACAGCAATCATGTGGGAGACGATGGGGTTTATGCCCTGGCCGAATCCAACCTGAGCGCTCAGTTGGAAGCGTTGAATCTGAAATGCAACGGACTGACGACGGACAGTGCGATTTCCATGGCGCAATCGAAAACGCTCACCCGGCTCATTTCGTTGGACCTCAACAACAACGACCTCCGGGCCGAAGGTACTGAAGCGCTGGCGCAATCGGTAAATTTCAAAAACCTGGAGCGGCTCGATCTCGGTGAAAATCAATTGAATGCAGAAGGCGCCCAGGCCATTGCCGGAAGTCCACATTTGACCCGACTCAAATATCTTCGCTTGAACGATAATAACATTGCTGACCGGGGTGTGGAGGCTCTCGCTCAGAGCAAGACCTTGGCGCGGATGGAAGAACTGCATCTGGAGCAGGACAACTGGATCCACGCGCAGGGGGCGAGGGCCATTGCGGAGTCCAGCACCTTGTCCAGCCTGCACACTCTGGTTCTGGGTTTGAATCAGATCGGAGATGAGGGGGCGAATCATTTGGCGGAGTCAAAATTTTTGACTAACTTGGCCTTTCTCAATGTAATTGGCAACAAGCTGAGTGCCGCAGGGGAAGATGCGCTGCGATATTCTGAAAATTTTCCCGAATTAAAAACCCTGGAGTTAGTGTAAATTATACCCCACTAAGGGTATTTATTATTGGGTGCTTTTTTCTATATACTCACCCCTGTCACTCCTGATTTAGGTGATGACCATCTAAGGGCGCGGCGCATCGCGGTAGGTCAGGGCGCCCGCTTGCGGCATTATTTTTGGACCCACAGAATCTAACCCGGCCTGATTGGATCAAAGTAATTTCTAATTATTATTTACAATTTTTCAGTTAACCGCTTTCCTTGTTGTCCTTATGGTAGATAAGACTGTTCAAAGCGTCGAAAATGCCCAGCCCTTGCGGGAATCCATTATTGGGTTCATGCAAAACCATGGCGAGGACGAGGAAAAATTTCTGCAAGAGCTGGAACAAATTGCGCGGTCGGAAGGAGATTTAATTTTCCCGGTGTTGCTGAATGTGTTTACTCAGCTGGACTTCAACCAGGATGAGGCCAAGGAAATCTGGGAAGGCATATTGAAGCACCGCAAGGAAATGAGTGATTCTTTCAAGCGGCAGGTCAATATACTGACCGCGGTTTGCGATTATTTTTTGACCATTAAAAAATCCTTTAATTATCCCAAAGTGGTCGAGCTCAAGGTGTTTGAGGAGGCCAACCATTTTTCCAAATGCGACTCGTTGACCGGCCTGTACAACCGGGGTTACTTTGAAGACTCCCTGAGTGGCGAAATTTCCCGGGCACGGCGTTACGATACGGAGTTTTCAATTTTGTTTCTGGATTTGGATGATTTCAAAAATGTGAATGATACCATGGGACATCTCGCCGGGGATTTTGTACTCAAGAAAGTGTCGAATCTCATCATCAATGAGAAACGGGAAGAGGACGTGGTCGCCCGTTACGGTGGCGAAGAATTGGTGGTTATTCTGCCCGAGACCAACAAGGTCAACACGATCATCAAGGCTGAGCGGATACGAAAGAAAATTCAGGACATGTCTCTCGTTTTTGACGGCAAGAAAATTAAAATTTCAGTGAGTGGCGGGATCGCTACCTTTCCCCAAGATGCGGTGGAAGCCAATAAACTGATTCATTGTGCCGACCAAGCCTTGTATCGCGCCAAAGGAGAGGGTAAAAACCGGATTTGTCTGTTCTCCATCGACAAGCGCCAGTATGTGCGTATCGATTTTGCCGGTGAAATCAAAGTTCAGCGGTTAGGAAAATGGGTTGGCCGGACTGAGATCTTTGCCAAGGGCAAGGACCTCAGTCTGTCAGGCATCTTGTTTGAATCTGAAAACCCGATGGAAATTGGAGCCAAGATTCAGATGGAAGCCCCCATCCCCACTAAGGACAACTCCATTATCCTGGTCGGAACTGTGGCGCGCGTGGAAGTCTTCGAGGATCACTACGACATCGGCGTCAGTTTTGTTCAGTTGCAAGGGGCCGATCGCAGAGAGTTGAGCTCCTTTCTAAAGGTGATACCTGCATCCTGAATCCAGCTGGATTCATAGCCCGATCCCCATTTTAATTCAATAGCCCAAGGCCACCCGAATAATAATTGTAATATCTTATGTTTAAAAGATTATTGAAATTTCTATTTTTTGAGATGCCCCCAAAGTTGCCCCCATTGACACTGTGTGAAATGATGCCGTCAGCGTTGCGCTGGACGCGGCAAAGCGGCGGGGTGATTTGCTCCCTCTTCTCCGAAGGGGGCTGGGGGGCTTTAGGC
>QIDN01000097.1 GCA_003229345.1 Nitrospirota bacterium
GGGATTTGATTTTAAAGGCCAGGCAACTGGGCATTCCGGGAACAGCATTTTAAAGAAGAGCACCCCTTCTTTTGCAAAAAAGGTAGGGTAAAAGCGAATCGCCAAGGCAATTCAATTATTTAAAGGGCCCCTTGTCAGGAAGGCCGTGGTGTGGGCATTTATATGCAATTTTAAATATAGTTTTATCAATTATATTATATACAATATCAGATAAAGAAAGGCGTACTATGCAGCGGGTGAAACGCGGTTTGAATACATTTAAATTTGTCGGGGTTATTTATGCCCTCTGCCTTATTGTGAACCTGATTATCCGGGCTATCCTCACGCTTCGGGAATGGAACGCTTTGAGTGAGCCCTTTTTTGACGTGCTGAAAATTTTCGGCTACGGGTTGTATCACGATACCTTGTACTTCGGTTATTTTGTGGTTCCCCTCCTGTTTGTCATTTCGGTTATTCCCAAATCCGCCTGGCAACATAAAGCCTGCAGGGTTGCCGCTCATGCGTTCGTATTTATAATCATCGTCATGTTTTCCTTTCAGGCGCATGCGGAATGGTTTTTCTGGGGAGAATTCCATTCCCGTTTTAACTTCATCGCGGTGGATTACCTGATATATACCCAGGAGGTGATCGGGAATATTAGAGAATCCTATCCTATGGGTTGGGTCTATGCTTCTATCCTGCTGACTTCAGGATTGATTTATCTTGGGGCGAAACCCTGGATTTCCCGGTCACTGGTAGGATTGCAGAATTGTTTGTTGAAGTGTCGTTTAGCCGCAGGGGTTTTCATGGTACTGGCGCCTTTAATGGTGTTTTATGTTCCGGATTTCAGTTCTGGACAGGTTTCCAGTAATCAAATTGTCGATCAGCTTTCCAATAATGGGTCTTATCAGTTTGTTTCCGCTTTCAGAAATAACCGGCTGGATTATAGGAGCTTTTATCCAATTCTGAAGGATCAGGAAGTGATTCAGATCATGGAGCAGGAACTGGCCAGCAGTAACAGCCGGTTTGTGGAAACAGGGGCGAAGAATTTGGGCCGGATGATTAAAAATCCCCAGCCGGAAAAAAAATACAATGTCGTGTTTATTACCGTTGAAAGCCTGAGCGCGACGTTTATGGAGACCTTCGGAGGCACGGATCATCTGACTCCCAATCTGGATGCACTGGCCCGGCAGTCGATGTTGTTTACCCGGCTCTATGCAACTGGCAACCGTACGGTTCGCGGCCTGGAAGCGATCACTTTGTCTCTACCTCCTACCCCTGGCTATTCAGTGGTTAAACGTCCAAATAACGAGAATTTATTTTCTCTGGGATCGGTGCTTAAAGATAAGGGTTACGATTTGAAATTCCTTTATGGTGGATACGGGTATTTCGACAACATGAATTATTTTTTCGGAAACAACGGGTTCAAGACCATCGACCGCACCGATTTTGCCGAAAATGAAATTGATTTTGCCAATATCTGGGGGGTCTCCGATGGCAGTTTGTATGGCAAGGCATTGCAGGAAGGCGACAAGTCCTATCAGCAGGGAAAACCCTTTTTCCAATTTCTGATGACCACTTCCAACCATCGTCCTTATACCTATCCGGAAGGCCTGATTGATATTCCATCCAAAACAGGAAGATCGGGAGGGGTTAAATATACCGATTATACCATTGGAAAATTTATTGAAGCGGCACGGGAGAAACCCTGGTTCCAGAATACCCTGTTCGTCATTATCGCCGACCATTGTGCCGGCGGGAAAGGCCTCACCTTCATTCCCATGCAGAATTATCATATCCCCGCGATGATTTATGCGCCGGGAATTATTAAACCCCAGAAGGTGAATCGAATAGCCAGCCAGATTGATATCGTTCCCACGCTTCTCGGCATTCTGAATTTTTCTTATTACAGTAAATTTATGGGTAAGGATATTTTGAAAATGAAAAAAGAGGAGGAGCGGCTGGTGATGGGGACCTATGAAAACCTGGGATACTTTCGCAGGGGAGTCTTGGTCACGCTTTCCCCATTAGGAAGGGTTCAGTACGAACAGGTTGACCTGCATGATTATTCGGTTCAGAAAGTTGAAAAAGATCCAAAACTATTTAAGGAGGCGGTCAGTTATTATCAATTCTCGGATTATCTTCTGACGCATCATTTGTATAATGCCTCAAATCCGGCTCCGCATTCCTGAGTTCAAAGGTTGAGTTGCAAAGAATCCCCTTGGCCGAAATCACGGGAATGCAGAATCAATCTGTACAGGGCCAGGGAAACCAGCCAGCACACCACAGCGGTCCATAGGTTATGGGATAGAAAATGAGCGCCCTGCATCAGTCTTCCAACCCCGAGGACAAACCCGTAGGTAAATCCGATACCCAGAGCCCAGTAGGCCAGTTTTCGCCGATGGTGATAAAAAGCGAGATAAAATCCCATTAGGGCAAACCCTCCTGAAGCGTGCCCGCCTGGAAAACACTTGCCGCGGGGCATTTCGGGCGGAGGTAATTCCAATAGGTGGACATAAGGCGCAAAGCCGCCGTAAATTTTAAGATCATAAGGACAATGCCTGTTGGTTGTGGCTTTGAGAAGGGCCACTAAAACCGGACCCGCAACCAGGCTGAGGAGCAGAAAAAGGAACAAGCGGCGCCTTCCCCGCCACCGGGGAAACTTAAACCCCAGGAGAAAGCAAATCAGCAAACCGACTCCCAGGGCTATCAGGACATACTTGGCCCATTGGTGAAGGATCACTTCCAGAAACCAATCATTTCTTAATGGAAAGCCGGGAAGCTCGGGATCAAAAAACCAGTTGCTGATACACCGGTCCCAGGCGGTGTATTCAAACGTCACCAAAATGAAACAAGCTATAATAAGAGGAATTCCCGCATGCCACAGGTAAAATGTACGTGGATCAGGACGCTGGACTTGTGCGTGGGTCATGGTTTTGGCGATAATACATTTTAGAAAGGTCTAAATACAAGAGCAAACGAGATGACTGCTCTTTAGGTGAAGCGTTAAGAAAATCACGATAACTGTTTAGCATTATTTTTTCAATGGATTATATTTCTTTATTTATACAAGAGGTGTATTTGGTGATTCCCGAAAATTTAATTCCGATGCGAAAACGGATGGCTGTTATTCAAAATCCTGCTTCCGGGGGATCGCCTGGGTTTTTGGAAAAAACTTTGCAGGCTCTGGAAACTCTGAAGATCGATTTTCAGGTGATACGGACCCGCAGGGCTGGCGAGGGTCTGGAACTGGCTCGCCGCATCGCCGCTGAGCAGGATTGGGATGCTGTGATCGCCGCGGGTGGAGATGGCACCTGCAATGAGGTGGCCAGCGGGCTTTTGGGAGCGGCGATCCCCATGGGAGTCATTCCCATTGGAACCGCCAATGTCTTGGCAACCGAGATCGGACTGACTCCGACCCCAGAATCCATCGCGCATACACTAGCCTTTGGAGAGGTCAGATCCGTTTGTTTGGGCCAAATGAATGACCGGATTTTCCTGCTGATGGTGGGAAGCGGTTGGGACGCGCGGGTAGTGGCGGGGGTTTCTTCGCGCCTTAAAAAATTTCTGGGACGCTGGACGTACGCCATGCAGGCTGTGAAACAGATATGGAAAGTTCCGTCCAGTTCCTTGCAAATCTTCCTCGAAAATAAAATGGAGAACGGCGACTGGGTCATTGTCTGTAACGCAGGTCATTATGGTGGCAAATATTTGATTGCTCCCCAAGCCCGCCTGGAAGATCCAACCTTTCAGGTTTTGATTTTTAACGGTCATGGCTCCCTGGGCAGAATTAAAGATTTGTTTGCCCTTTGGTTAAGACGCCCCGGCCTATCCAAAGGAATCCGGATTTTCGTAACCGATCAGGTTCGTATTACCGGAGGTCCATCGGAATTGGTCCAAGTCGATGGAGACCTCGCAGGGGATTTGCCCGTGGAGATCTCCGTAGCCTCCCAGCGTTTAAACCTGATTGTTCCCCTACCGCAAACATGACAGCCGAATTTGCTGACCTCTTTTTGTGTGATGACCTCGACGGTGATGAAGGTATGGGAAGAAGTCATCAGTTAATATCAATGAACCTCATGTTTGTGATCGGAGAAGTTTTACTACGATCACAAACAGGTTTATCCTCAATCGTCTTTGTCGTGATCATCATCGTCGTTCTCGTGTTCTCCTTCCTCGTTACCGCCTTTTTCATGTAACTCCAGAATGGTGCCGGATTGAATCGCCGCTTTGTGTTTTGGCGACAGATGCGCCACCGAAGCGCCATGCTCGTACACCAGCTCGCCACCGGTATGCCCGGCATGGATCAATGGAACCACCGCTATCAGGCTTAACACGATCGTTGCCACTTTGGCTTGCTTCGAATATCGAACGGTAAAACCGCCCAGCGACACCAGGAACAGGGTGCCCGCGATCCACGGGATCAATTCCCCGGCTTCCTCATGTTCCTCGATCACTTTTTCGGAGACGACTTTCTCGACTTTTTCTTCGTCTTCTTCTCCTAATTGGACAGCCGTCACCGCGAACAGGCAGTACACCAGGGCTACGGCACTGACCAGCGCCCAGACCTTCGGTGTCCATTGCCATTTTTTGATGGCCCACCACAACAGGATAGCGAGAAAGGGGAGCAGGGCGCCGAGCACGATGGGAAAATGAACAACGATGGGATGTAACGGCAAATCAAACATGGTATCCTCCGGTTTTTGAATTATTGTTACTTACACGTCTAGTTTTGGCCGGGGGACAAAAAAATACCATCCGGACTTTGGTGGATTGGTAACCGGTTATAAAATGAAGCGATAAGTGGAG
>QIDN01000071.1 GCA_003229345.1 Nitrospirota bacterium
CCCTTGGTGGGGCCGTAGTTGGACCAGAAAACATGGGAGGGGTCGACCGGTATTTTGCTGTGAACCCGGACCGCTTCAATAGTCGTGGCGCTGACGGAAATAGGGGGGGCCATTCCCGACAGGGCAAGTAACGCTGCAATTAGGAGTTTGCGGTCAGCCACTATCCCGATCCCGTTTTGGAGGGGAACCTGATCTTAATGCAGTAGAAGTAGGTTATTTGACCGGTTCACATTCGGCCGGAGCATTGGCGACCAAATCGTTTTCCATACTATAGGAAAGGGATCGGTACTCCGGTTCTTCAACCTTGATGGGTTTCACATCCAGCAAGGCACACTCGTTTTGTACCATCAGTGACAGAATATCAATAATGTCCTTGTACAAACCCCGCTCCGCCTTGCGCGCTGTAAAAATACAGAACAGGGGAGTCCAGCGTCCGATATGGTTGCGGAGAAACTTCTTGGCGGTGGAGCGCACCACGGCGATTTTCTTTTCATCGTGGTCGTTAGTGATGCCGTAGGCCTCACGAAAACACAGATACGATAAAAAGGACAGCTCCACGGCGATATGATCGACTCGCTCTTTGCCGCGGCTTTTAGGAAACTCAAATCCGAACGTTTCATAAAAACCGCCGAGCTGGATCAACACATCGGTCTGGGACTGAATTCCACCCTCGGTTCCATACTGCATTTCATAGGGAGGACATTCCTGGGAAACCGCGTGTCCGAAAACGCGGACACATTCCCCTTGCACTTGCTTCAAAGCCATTTTGGGGAGGTACTTGCCAAAACGCTCGATCATTTCCTTGACTCTACCCCAGTCCTCCTCGTCCAACAGAACCACATCGAACGGTTCCAATAAGGACTTGGGCCGAAAGAACTTCCGGTTCCACGGATAACTGAGCGCGTTGGACAGAATGTCGTAAATCCGGCCCCGGGCCAACTGCATGGAAATTCTCTGCTCCTTGCAATCTTCCACAGATCCCGTTTCACCAAACTTCACCATAATCGGATCTTGATTTTTTACATCGCTCACTTCGGACATGGGACTCTCCCTAAAAATTGTCAGGCCAGCACACGGCCTAATCTCCGTTTAAAACCTGAAGCCTTGTTTACCCCCCTCAAGACCCGTCTTGCGGTCGGGTTCACAAGTGTAATTTAATTTAAGCTGAAAGGAAATTCAAAATACTCAAGCTATCATTAACATTAAATAAATCAAGAGGTTCCGGCTCTCAGCTCGTACACCTCGATACATCGATCACAAGCGCCATCTTTACTTTCCCAATCCTGAAAGTCGATCTGGATGGCCTCGATAACCATTTCATCACATACACTTTCCGGATCATCCACCCAATTGTACGTCGGAAATTTGCACAACGGACAGGGCGAACCCTGCAGATGGATATATTCCTGATCTTCCTCGGTAAAATCCTCCGAGTAATCGATATACGTACTGATCAGAGTTTCCAAGTCAGTGGCCATGGACAGCAGTTCCTCATGCGTCAGCTTTTCCGTAATCCACAGGCCCTCGAAAATCCCGCGCCTTTGCTGTTCGGGAATTTTTCGGTAATAATTGTCGAATTCCCGGTAACGCGATTCCTTAGTCATGACGGACTGAATTTTTTTCCGAGCCAGGCGCGAATCGACGAAAATATTCCACAGCAGGCGGAACCGCGCTGTGATCAGGTTTTTCATCGACGGGTTACCGGGAATGAAGGCATCCTCGTAATCGAATGCCGGGTCCATCATGTCACGCGCGTGCATGAATTCGTGAACCAAAAAAGACCCGAGCTCTTCCACCTCCTCCGGGTTGGCGAAGCGGCTGGCCAGCACACGCATTTCGATCACTGGCAGACCGGAAACCCGGTTCAGCACATTGGACCCTTCATCCACCTTGTTGATGGCGCGCTTGATCGTGATTTCCTTGATTTTTTCCTCGAACGTTCGGTCCTCTTCTTCATACTGAACTTCCGACTTGTCTTCATCGACAGCTGCCGATGTGTCATCCAGAGTTTCTATCAATTCCGCCTCGCCGGAAGGCGCTTCTTCGGAAGACTCCGATTCAGTATCCGTTGATTCCGACTCTTCACCCTCCACCACAGCCACACCGCCTTCCCCTCCTGCGGGGGCGAGAACCTTTTTGGGAGTTTTCTGCCGTTTAGGGATCAACCCACAGGCTTCCAATGCTTGCAGAACGTGGTCGCCCAGTTGCAGCTTTTCACGGAAAAACAGTTCATTGACCTTGGCAAAAGCCTCTTCCCGGTCATCCTCAGGCAATTCGTAAATGGGATCGGCCAGGGAATGGTATTCATCATAATCAGCGCGCATTCCGGAACGTTCCAAATGGTTCAGGTGCCGGAAAACGCCTTCTTCCATCAATTGGGGACTGTAGTTGATTTTCATATGGCTTTATTACGACTCGAATGGATTTCTTAAATTTAAAAGATTAAGAGGTTTCCTCTGTTAAGGGGCATACCTGAAATTTATAGAATGACTACGCCCTTGTCAAGACATTCAACCTTGTTTAAAGAATGCGAAAAAAAGAGTTTCTCCCCTTCCGGTTGAATTTCCGGCGGCACAAATACTCATAGCCTATCGGAAAACAAAAAATATCAATCTTATCAATCCTTTACAGGATTAAATTTTATCGATCCTATCGACCAGCTTTCGCATTTCTTCGATGGAAGAAGTCAGCTTTTCGGGATTTCCCAGCAATTGCGCCACTTCTTCCGCCCGGTCCAAGTAACTTTTACAGGGGTCCTTGCGCGACTCGGCCAGATTCATCCGGGCCACGGTCATGTGCAACTGCACCAAATTAACGAAGTTCTTTTTCTCATTAAAGATATCGGTGGCCTTTTTAAAGTATCCCTCGGCCTCATCGAACTTCTCTCCCCTGAATTTGAGATTCCCCAGGAATGTATAGTCCTTGGCCGAACCGAATGCATCGTCCACCTTCAGTGTGTAATCGAGAGCCTTCTTATAATATTCCTCTGCATACTCGGCTTGGCCCCGCCGGAAATGATAATTCCCCATATTGCGGAAATCCTCCGCCATCTCCTTGGGATCTCCCAACTCTTCGGAAATACCCAGCGCTTTTTTATAATACTCCTCAGCTTTTTCAGTGTATCCCTTTTCCAGATAAAGCGCACCGAGGTTTCTGAGGTCGATAGCAATTTCCCGCGGATCGTCCAGCTTCTGCGATCGTTCCAGCGCCATCTTGTAATACGGCTCCACCTTGGAACGGTCTTTCTTCTCGTTACAAATCTTCGCCAGACTGCGGATGTCCTGGCAGGCGTTCCGAAGGTCCTGCAGTTCCTCGGCAATGGCCAGGGCCTTGTCGCCATATTTCTCCGCCTCGTTCCAGTTTTCGTTGTGCACGTACAGGTTGAATAGATTCCGGTAATCCTCTGCCATTTCCCGCTGGTTGTTGACCTTGGTGTTGAGGTCGAGCGACTTCTTGTAAAACTGCTCGGCCCCGGCCCAGTCCCGCTTCTGCAGATTGAGGTTGCCCAGATTGCGATAATCGCCGAGCAAACCCTTTCCACTCCCGGTCTTTTCGTTGATCTTGAGGGATTGCTTCATCAGCTTTTCCGCCTTGTCCAGTTTGTTCAGGTGGATCAGCACAATGGCACGGTTACTGTACAACTCCAGCAGGGCGGTGGAATCGGTGCTCAACTCTTCACGCAGCGCGATGGCTTTTTCATAAAATTGATCCGACGCCTCCCAGTCTTCCCTTTCCGACAGGATGCTCCCCAGGTTACCGTAGGTGGAACTTAGTCCGCTCTTGTCGCCGGTCTCTTCCTGAATTTTCAGAACTCTTTCCAAAGTGTTTTGCGCATCATCCAATTGACTCCCCAGGAAAAACGTATTCCCGAGATCGGTCAACAGTGCAATCTTTTTGGCGTTATCTTTCTCCACTTCCGGCGTTTTAAGTTCGGCCTCGATTTCTTCCTTGCGCTTCTGGATGGACTTGGGATGGCTGAGGATGTAGAGCAGTTTGTCCTGAACGATCCGGATACCCTGCGGATCTTTCAAAGCCTCGTACATGGCGTTGGCGTTTTGCAGAAATTTTTCCGCCTCTTCAAAATTCTCTTTTTGTAGAAAGATCTCGCCCAATGCCTCGTTCTGCTGGGCCATGCCGGGCCGGTTCTGGAGTTTCTCCATGATCTGAAGGGATTTGCCATATAGCTCTGCCGCCGCATCCCAGTTTTTCTTGAGGGTTTCGATTTTCCCCAGGTTGGCGTAACTGCGGGCCTCACCCAGTTCGTCGCCCATCTCGGTCATGATCTTCAGCGAGCGGTTGTAATAGTCGTACGACTGATCGAAGTCTTTTTTATGGAGATATAAAATGCCGAGGTTGCCAAGAAGGTAGGCCTGACGACGCTGGTCTTTCTGCTTTTCGACGAATTCCAGCGCCTGCTTGAAATTGGTTTCCGCCTGCTCCAACAGTTCCGGCTTGCCGCTCAACCCTTCATGCAGAAGAGTACTTCCCAGGTTGGCATGGCAGATGGCAATCGACGCCGCATCGTTCGTTTCCTCCAGCACGCTAATGATCTTGCGGTTGATCTCAATCACCTTGTCGAAGCGTTTCGCCTCGTAATATATCTCTTCGATTTCCTGATATTTTTTGATGATCTCCGAGTGCTGTTTGCTTTGGGTCAGCTGGTCGATTGCACCCTGCGCGTCCTTTTCCTTCGCCTCGAGATACTCCGGCTGTTTTTTGAGGGCCTTGATTTTCTCTTCGATCACAGGAATGCTCTCGGCGTCCTCTTTCT
>QIDN01000082.1 GCA_003229345.1 Nitrospirota bacterium
CTGAGCAATCCGCCTTACCGGAAAGTGAACAGCGGCAAGATCAATCCCTGCCAGGAAAAAGCCCTGGCGCGGCACGAGCTGGCACTGACGCTGGAGGCATTGGTCGCGGCGAGTACTCCCTTGTTAAAACCGGGAGGCAAAATCGCACTGGCCTATCCTTTCCACCGGCTGGAAGAAGTGATGACTCAGCTCCGGAAAGTTCAGTTAAACCCAACCCGGTTTGTCCGGGTGTTCGGTCATGAAGAGGTCGCTCCAAAAATCTGTCTCGTGGAGGCGATCAAGGGGGAAGCTCCTCAAACACCTGTGGAGCAAACATTGACCCTCTATCATCCCGATGGCAGTTACACACAAACCATGCAGGAAATTTATGCTTCCTTTAATTATCCTGAGCGGTCCCACCGCCTCAGGTAAAAGTAAAACCGCGCTAGCCCTGGCGGAGCATCTCGGCACTGAAATTATCAGCGCCGACTCCATGCAGGTCTACAAATATTTCGATGTCGGGACGGCCAAGCCTACGCCGGCCGAGCGGGAGCGTGTCATCCATCACCTGATTGATATTCTTGAACCTGAGGAAGAGTTCACAGCATTCGAGTTTAAGGAACGGGCATTGGCGCAAATCCGCGACATCAGAAACCGAAACAAGATTCCGATCATGGTGGGAGGCACCGGTCTCTATTTAAAAACCCTGCTGGAAAACCGTGAGTGCGCCATTTCCGTATCTCCAGAAATCCGTCGCCAGGTCCAGGATGAAATCCGAGAAAAAGGAACACGGGAGATGTATGCAGAGTTGGCAAATATCGATCCGGTGTATGCCGGGAAAATCCAGCCGACCGATCCATCGCGAATCGAACGCGCGCTATCGGTCCATCGTGAAACGGGTCGAAGGTTCTCCGAATTTCATGCCGAAGACGCCTCCGCCGATTACGAATTTGAATCCTACCTGTTCGTACTGGAAACCGACCGTCAACATCTCTACGACCAAATCGACCGCCGAGTGGATATAATGATAAGCGCAGGATTAAAAGAAGAAGTCGAGTCTTTATTGAACAAGGGTTACGGCTCTCGATTGAAACCGTTTCAAAGCATCGGCTATTCCCAAATGGTGCAGCATCTGGAAGGCGACCTGCCGCTGGACCGCGCGATCTATGAGATCAAACGGGACACCCGCCATTTCGCCAAGCGTCAACTGACCTGGTTCAAGAAAATGGCCAACCGAATAACTCTGCCCCTCGATCCCGCCGAAACAGCGCAACAGATCAAGGAGAAAGTTCTGGCACAAGTACCGCTTGGCGCAACACTTCTGTTGTGCGCCTTGCTTTCCCTGTGGAGTCCCACGCCTGCTTCTGCATCCAACGAAGGATGGTTTCAATCCGGAGTTCAACAATATCATTCCGGCCATTGGGATGAGGCCCAAGGCCTGTTTGAAAAACTCCTTCTCACCGGGGTGGACCTGAAGACACAAAAACGAACGCGCTTTTTACTCGGAAAAATTTACGCCCAACAGGAAAAATATAACCGGGCAAAAACCCAGTTTGAAAATGTTCTCCGAGAATATCCAGAAATGGGAGATTATATCCGGCTTGAGTTGGCGCGCATCCACCAGGCCGAAGAGGAATGGGAAGCGGCATTGAAGCAAACTTCCGTTCTCTTAAAAAAATATCCATTCACCCTTTTGATTCCTGAGGTCCGCCTGCTTCGTGCCGATGCGTATGAGGCGCTGGGAAATTTTAAGGAAGCTATTAAAGAATTGAGTCGGGCTGAAAGACTCATCGGCAGAAAGTTTTCTACCCGGAAATGGAAGGTGCTGGTTCCCGATATCATCAACCACCAGATCCGGCTGGCCAAACTGTTGAGGGACCATGAGCAGGTATACAATCTGCACCGTAAGCTTTATATTCGTCACCCCAAAGTTGCGGCGCGCTTTCAGACCAAAGTTCAAATGGATCGAATGGTCAAAGACCTTTCCCTGACTCCCCGCCCTCTTACTCCAAGAGAAACCCGAAAACGCATGCGGGCGTTGTTGAGTAGTGTCGAATACGCCACGGCAATTCAGGAGATCAAGGCGATCCAAAAGAAATTGAAGATCGAACCTCTGCCAGCCAACCTTTACTTTTATTTGGCAGAAGCTCATAAAGGCCTTCGTAAACGATCCAAAGCCAATATTGTTCTGCGAGAATTTCTAAACAAATATCCCAAGCATCGCCGAACCAGCGAAGCGCATTTTCTCCTGGCGGGGAACCTGTGGAATCTGGGCAATCCAACCGGGGCGTTGACCCATATCGACGCCCTTTTGCAATCGTCCCCAAATTCCAAATGGGTTCCGCAGGCTCTTTTTTACCAGGGGCGTATTTATGAGGATACCCAAAAACCCGCAATGGCTATCGGAACGTACCGAATCCTGACGCGGAAGTTCGGGAATGCAACGCAGGGGGAAATGGCGGCATGGAGAATCGGATGGATTCATATTAAAGCCGAACAGTGGCAAAAAGCTTTCGATCAATTCAAGGATAACCTTGATCATCTCTCCAAAAGCAACTTTACGGATAAAAATTTATTCTGGATGGCCAAGGCCGCCGAGAAACTGGATAAGCCATTGGAAGCTCAAATCCTGTTTAAGGATTTGGCCCAGCGGTTTCCCTACACCTATTACGGATTGGAGGCCATCAACCATTTGGATGAGGCCCTTCGCGAACCCTTGCAAAACCCCTCACCCTTCCGAAAGGCCTCCTATAAAAAGGAGCACTCTTTTACGCAACCGGGGCGTCCCTTAAACGCAAGGGAAAGGTTTCATTTCAAACATGCATCCGAGCTGATCGAGCTGGGAGACTTTACCCAGGCCCGAATCGAGCTGTTGAGAATGGGGCGATCCATCCGAAAAAATCTTTCCGGTGTCATGTGGTTATCTCATTGGTACAATCGCGCACAGGCTTATCCAGACTCACTGCAAGTTCTTCAATTGTTCAAGAATTTCAAAACCAAGCATGGCGAGAGGGAACTGCCCCGGCAATTTTGGATCAACTTTTATCCTGCGGCCTACGCGGAGTATGTGAACATTGAAACCGGAAAATACGATCTGGACCCCTGGTTGGTGAAAGGCCTGATTCGACAGGAGAGCATGTACAACTCGAGGTCCCTGTCACCTGCCGGGGCGCGGGGTCTGATGCAAATCATGCCCAAAACCGGCAAGCGTCTGTACAAGCAGACCCATCCGAACCAAATCTTTGACAATGATTTCCTGTTCGAGCCGGATATCAACATTCAGCTGGGCGTCCGGTATCTGAACAATCTCACCCGAAAACACAAAGGCAATGGCGTTTACATTCTGATCACCTACAATGCCGGGCCAAAAGTGTTGCGGGCCTGGCTCACCCGATTTCGCGACATCAAGGATATGGACGTCTTTGTCGAATCCATCCCCTACCCGGAAACCCGGGGCTACGTCAAACACGTGTTTCGAAACCACGGGATTTATAAAAATCTGTACCCTTCCCGCTTGGCACCCACCCCTTCAAATAAGTCCTTTTAATTGGATCGTCGAAATAGGTATAATGCCTGAACCATATCTCGGGGAGAGATGGGGATTTGACAGTTTCAGGAGGTAGGGGGGTTCGGAGTTTCGTCAAATTGAATGGAACAACATCCCAGATCCAAACCGATTTCTTTCTTTTCCAGAATATATTTAACTTCCGGATCGATGAAATTGATGATTTTTTTACCCTCTCTTCGAGTATCCACCAATCCAGAACCCCTCAAAATCGAGAGATGATGTGAGACCTGAGGCTGGGCCATGCCGAGAAGCCGCACCACCTCCGATACACTATGTTCCCCATTCAGCAAAAGACGAATAATTTTCAAGCGCGACTCATCAGCCAGTGATTTTAATATTTTCGCGCATTCTCCGGCATTGGGTATCTGGTTCATGGAAGCCAGTATATGAGCTTCGAGAGGCGGAAGTCAACAACAGCAATCTTAGAGTGGGATTATCGTAAAAATGCATGAAGCTCTAAACAGCGATTTGTGGGTAGACCGGTACGGTGATATGCTGTATCGGTATACTTTGGTGCGGGTGAGAAATCCTGATACCGCAGAGGAAATCGTACAAGTCACCCTGCTCGCCGCCCTGCAGGCGAAAAAATCCTTCCAAGGCCGGTCCACGGAAAAAAGCTGGTTGTTCGGCATTCTCAAACATAAAATTCTGGACCATTTCAGAGAATTGAAAACCCGGAGAACGTATGAGCTGACACCGGAGGACGGGTCCGATCCCTTGGAAAACGCTTACCATGCTGACGGACATTGGGAGAGCGCTCCAAAAAACTGGGATACCGACCCCCATAAAGCGGTTGAAAACAAACAACTTGTGGAAGCCATGGCCCAATGCATGGACCGGCTGTCGGACAAATTCCGTAACATATTTGTTTTAAAGGAGATAGAAGGATTGACCTCCGAGGAAATTTGTAAGGAAATGGATATCAATCCGACCAATTTGTGGGTTATCTTACACCGGGCCCGAAATCAACTTAAAAAATGCCTGGAAACCCATCACTGGAATATGAAGAAATAGTTATGAAGCCTGATTCATTGATAGCAAAACTAGACATGTGGATAATTCGCAAACTTCACCTCACTTGCAAGGACACCACTCCCCTCATCTCGGAATTGATGGACCACAACCTTCCCCTGGGAAAACGAATACGGCTTAAATTCCATTTGGCAATGTGTCAGGTGTGCCGTTTCTACCAAAAACAATTGGAG
>QIDN01000316.1 GCA_003229345.1 Nitrospirota bacterium
CCTTGCGAGGAGGGGGCGTGCAATTATCACAAGATCGGCGTTGCCGCTTATGTCGGCATCGGATTCCACAGCCTCCTCGATGGCGTGGCCATCGGCGCGGGCAATGTGTTGAACATCAGCATGGTGATCCTGCTGGCGGTAACCCTTCACAAATTCCCGGCGGCGCTGGCGCTCAGCAGTATCCTGGTGAAGGGCGGCGAGTATTCCCGGAAGAAAATTCTGGTTTCCATGTTTATCTTCGCGCTGGCGACCCCCATCGGCGCATTGGTTTCCATGAATGTGATGGACCACCTCGATAATACCGATATTATAGGATTCGCGCTGGGGATATCTGCAGGAACGTTTCTTTATATTTCCATCGGCGATTTGTTGCCCACCGTGCATGAAGAGGACGAAAAGAAAAATCTGAACCTGATGCTCCTGTTTGTCGGAATATTGGTGATGTTTCTCTCCACAGGACTGGAGGGCTGACGCTTTTCTCCTCCTTACCAAGGAGGAGATGCAGAGGAGCTTATGATAACTCCACCCCTCACCTTAATCCTCTCCCCATGAGGGGAGAGGAGCAGTATTTTTCCTCCGGGCGTTGCCCGGTTAGGTCCAGCGTTACGCTGGCCTGTACAATAGAACCATGAAACGCATTAAAGCTTTTATTCCCTACCTGTTGGTCTATCGATGGGAAATATCGATAGGGATCATCGCTCTTCTGGCGACCGACCTCATAAGTTTGGCCATTCCCTGGATTCTTAAAAATTTCATTGACCTTCTGCCGCAGAAGCCTTCCGGTTCCGAGTTGGCCTGGTATGCCGGTCTGTTATTCCTCGCGGCGATCGGGCAGGGCGTTTCCCGCTTCGGGTGGAGGAAGTACCTGTTCGGCCCTTCCCGCAAAGTCGAAGTCGATATCCTCAACAAACTGTTCCAGCACCTGCAATCTCTGGACAAAACCTTTTTCCAGAATCAAAAAGTGGGCGATCTCATGTCGCGTGCCACTAACGATCTGCGCGCGGTGAAGGATTTCCTGGGACTGGGCTTGTTGGTGGTCCTCGATGCGGTGGTGGTGATCGTTGCCGCCGTGGCGTTGATGATCACAATCAACCCGCGCCTTACGATGTATGCTTTATTACCGCTCCCGCTCCTTTCTATTTTATTTTTTGGGTTCATCAAAACAATCGGCGCCCGGCACACTGCCATCCAGGAGAACCTTGCGAAAATAACCTCTATGGTTCAGGAAAACCTGGCGGGGATCCGCGTTCTGCACGCTTTCGTTCAGGAAGAACACGAAATGAAACGGTTCGATGACTTGAATCGGGAACACATTGCCAAGAACATGGGGCTGGCGAAGCTGTTCGGCATGTTTACGCCTTCTCTGATGCTGACTATCGGCATTGCGGCGTTGATCACTTTGTGGGTCGGTGGTAAGGAAGTGATCACGCACCAGATGGCGATTCAGTCGGGAGAGGTGGTGGAGAATGTGTTCTCCCTGGGTTCTTTTGTTGCCTTCAGCGGCTATTTGTTGATGCTGTCGTGGCCGATGATGGCCATCGGTTACGTCACCAACCTGACACAGAAGGGCCTCGCCGCTATGGAACGCATTCAGGAGATTTTCGATTCCCGATCGTCCCTGGTAGGGGATGTTGCTCCCATGTCGGCGGAACTTATTGAGGGAGGAATCGAATTTAAAGATTTGACGTTTGGCTATCCCGGAGAACCTGGTCCTGTATTGGAGCATATTAATTTAAAAATCGAAGCGGGAAGCACGGTGGCGCTGATTGGGATGATCGGTTCCGGAAAAAGCTCGATCGCGCAATTGATTCCCAGAGTATTTAACGCGGAAGGCTCTTCGATTTTTATTGATGGTCAACCGATCAATAAAATTCCGCTGGACCGATTGCGCAGTCACATTGCTTTTGTGGATCAGGAGCCATTTTTGTTTTCGACCAGTATCCGCAACAACATCGCTGTGGGACGGAGCGATGCGACGGATGAGGAAATCGATGCGATGGTGCGTTGTGTACATCTGACGCCGGATTTGGAGCGGTGGCCACAGGGATTGGAAACAGTGGTCGGCGAGCGCGGGGTTTCTCTTTCCGGCGGACAGAAGCAAAGGATCGCCCTGGCACGCGCGTTGATCCGGAATCCTAAAATCCTGATTCTGGACGATGCCTTTTCCAGTCTTGATATTGAGACCGAGGCGATTATTTTGAGCAACATTCGCAGGATCACCCGCTCACTCACCACGCTGATTATTACGCATCGATTAACGATCACCCGGCAGGTGGATCAAATTCTGGTGATGGAGCGCGGCCAGATTGTGGAACGCGGTAATCATGAAGTGCTGATCAAAAACGAAGGCCTGTATCAGCGCATGTACACCAATCAGGCGTTGGCGAGGGAAATGGAGATTCTACTGCAATGACGGACGGGACAAAGGAAAACTTGGAGAACAAGTACTACGATTGGCCTTTGTTCAAACGTATCCTCGGATATCTGCTTCCGTATCGTTTCCTGGTAGCCGTTTCATTATTGCTGTTGCTGGCGGTTTCGATGTTGGCTCTGGCCGGCCCCTATCTCACTAAAGTGGCGATTGATGATTACATCCGCATCGGGCAATACGAGGGATTGGATCAAATTGCCCTCATTTACATTGCGGTGTTGGCCGGAGCATTTGTCTTCCAGTTTCTACAATACACCACTATGCAGTATATCGGCCAGAAGGTGATGTTCGATCTGCGCACTCAGGTCTTCGCGCATCTGCACAAGATGTCCTTCCGGTTTTTCGACCGCAACCCCATCGGGAAAATGATGACCCGCACGGTCAACGATGTCGAAGTGTTGAATGAGATGCTGACATCCGGACTCATTCTGGTGTTCAGCGACTTGTTTACGTTGGTGGGAATCTTTCTGATGCTGGCGTGGCTGGATTGGAAATTGATGCTCATGGTGTGCGCGGTGTTCCCCTTTTTATATCTGGCGACACAGGCGTACCGGGTACGGGCACGGGATGCCCTTCGTAAAAACCGTGCGCATATCACCACCCTCAACTCCACACTGGAAGAAAACCTTTCCGGCATGACGACGGTGCAATTATTCAATCAGGAAAATACGCAGTACCAGAAATTTAAAGAAATCAACCGGGATAAACTCAAGGAGGATTTGAGGTCCCTGCATTACAATTCTATCTATCTGCCTTCCATCGATATCTTCAGCGCCATTGGAATTGGTTTGGTGATTTGGTACGGTGGCAGCCGATTCGTCCAGGGGGAAGTGTTGCTGGGAGTCCTGGTAGCATTTCTCATGTATCTACAGAAGTTTTTCGAACCCATTCGCGACATGGCGGAAAAATTCAATATCATTCAAACGGCGATGGCTTCTTCGGAAAGGATATTCGAATTGCTGGATACACCGGAGGAATTGCCCAACCCGGATCGTCCGCAACCGGTTTCCCGGATTGCAGGCAACATTGAATTTCAAAACGTCTGGTTCGCTTACAATGAGGGTGACTATGTTTTGCAGGATGTAAGTTTCTCGTTAAAAGCAGGAGAAAGTCTGGCTATCGTCGGTGCTACAGGCTCCGGGAAATCGACCATCATCAATGCGCTTCTCCGATTCTACGACATTCAAAAGGGACGAATCAGTATCGATGGTGTTTCTCTGAAAGAGATGAACAAGCAGGACCTTCGCCGTCAGATGGCGCTGGTTCAGCAGGATGTGTTTCTGTTTTCGCGGAATATCATCGACAATATTCGTCTCGGCAACACGTCGTTGGGGCTGGAGGAGGTGGAATCCGTCGCTCAGTCGGTGCACTCGCACCACTTCATCAACAATCTTCCGTTTAAGTATAAGCAGGAGTTGATCGAGCGCGGAAGTAGTTTGTCCATGGGACAAAGGCAATTACTTTCGTTCGCGCGAGCGCTGGCATTTGATCCGAGGATTCTGATTCTCGACGAGGCCACCTCAAACGTCGACACTGAAACGGAGCGGCAGATCCAGGACGCTATTCAGGGACTGATGGCAGGGCGGACTTCGATTGTCATCGCGCACCGTTTATCCACGCTAAAAACGGTGGACAAGGTTCTGGTATTGAAGCAGGGTAAGGTGCAGGAATTTGGTACCCGGCAGGAACTTCTTCAAAGCAAAGGAACCTATTACAATCTGCTCAAACTTCAGATGGACCTTTCCGAGCGGAATATTTGAATCGAGAGAATGTCTGTAAAAAGTTTGTTAGGAGTGCCCGCTTAACATCAGGTGGTTTTACTGGGGGTTTTCATATTCCATAAATCTTTCACCCAGTAACTGAGGAACAGGAAGGCTCCGCCGAATCCCATGAAAACCAAAATCCTCCAAATGACATTGAGACTGGCAAGATCGACGATCAATAGTTTGATGGCGACCAACACCAGCGTGGCGAATCCTGCTTTGAAAATATCCAACTGACTCCTTCGCAGTCCTACCCATAATAAAATAGAACCGGTCAGCCCCCAGGTGATGGATACCAGGCCGTTGCCGTCGGGAAGGCTTCCCAGCTCTCTTAAAAACCAGGCCAGGAGTGCCAGATAGGCCACGAGAATATAAATTTTAGAGACCTGTTTGAGGTTTATGTGAGTGGAAGAGTAGACTGCAAGCGATATTATCGCGAGGTCAGTTAAAGCCTGAAGGTTGAAGATGGGATCGCCGTCCACTCCCTCCGCCAGGCGTGTGACGAACCAAATTCCGATTCCGACGAATAGCCAGATGGCGGCAAAA
>QIDN01000395.1 GCA_003229345.1 Nitrospirota bacterium
TGAGGTTGGAACAGGGCCGCCGCGATGTTGACGGCATCGGTGCCGCTGATGCGGATGATGTTGATGCCGCCTTCACCGATGGGTGTGGCGATGGCGGTTATTGTATCGCTCATAGACGGAATACTCCGTTGCAAGAGACTGTTACGTTTCCTTTCTGTCGCCCTTCGACAGGCTCAGGATGACAGAAAGGAATTGGGTCCAGCGTCACGCTGGCGCTCAGTGAAAATTGCTCCGGCGCTTCGCCGGTTAGTCTTTTGCTATATGGTAGATATAGTATTGCTGGGCGATGGTCAACATGTTTTTGACGGTCCAATAGAGGACCAGGCCGGCGGGAAAGGTGATAAACAGAAAGGTGAAGAGGATGGGCATGAACATGAAAATCTTCTGTTGCACCGGGTCGGCGGTGGAGGGCGTCAACTTCTGTTGCAGGAACATGGTGGCGCCCATCAGCACGGGGGTGACGTAGTACGGGTCCTGTACGGAGAGGTCCTGAATCCACAGCATGAACGGTGCGCCGCGCAGTTCGATGGAAAAGAACAATGCATGATAGAGCGAGATGAACACGGGAATCTGCAACACCATGGGCAGACAGCCGCCGAGCGGGTTGACCTTGTGTTTTTTGTAGAGGCCGATCATCTCCTCATTGATTTTCTGCCGGTCGCCCTTGTGCCGCTCCTGGATGACTTTGATGTACGGCGCGATTTTCTGCATGCCCTTCATCGACTTGAAACTTTTGTGCGTGAGCGGAAACAAAATCATTTTGATGACGATGGTGAGGAAGATAATGGCCCAGCCATAGTTGCCGACGATCCCATAAAAAAAGCCGAGGGCTTTCAGCATCGGTTTCACCAGAAAGGCGAACTTGTTGCCCAACCAGCCGTAGTCGATCAGGCGGAACAGTTTGTGGCCGGAGTTCTCCAGCACTTCCAGATTTTTGGTGCCGACGTACAGCAAATGCGTGGCCGAGGCGGATGATTGCACTGACTCGAAATTGAGCCCGACGTAAACCTGGTCCTCATTTTTTTTGACGACCCGGGCGGACTTGATGCCTTTATCAGGAATCAGCGCCGCGGCGAAATATTTGTTCTGGAACGAAGTCCATTGGATATCCCCGCGAAAAGTGACGATACCATCCATATCCTCGGGCTGGGTTTCCTCCCGTTCGTTGTTGGCGAACGTGGTGGGTCCTTTGAACGAGATGAAATCGGCCTTCACTTCGAGCTGTCCGCCGAGGCCGGGTCCCCAGATGACGGAGTACTGCAGGTTTTCTGCGATCATGTTGGGGGCATTGATTTGGGTGTCCACGGAAATCAGGGCGTTGTCCCATTCAAAATGAAAGGTGCGCGTGACTTCGAAGCCGGAAGGGTGTTGCAAATGGAATGTCAGGTTGTCCGTCGGATGTGACTCGCTGATTTCGATGGATTGTCTCGACGGTTCAAAGTGACCGTACGCCAGCACCTGATCGACCGCCGCGTTTCCGGTTTCCAGAGTCAGCGGATATTTGGCACCGGCGACTTGTGGGATGAGGTCGATGGGTCCGTCATCCTCGGGGTTGGTGTATTGATGCATTTCGACATGTTTGAGCACGCCGCCACGGCTGGAAAAGATCAGCGTGGTTTGGCCTTTGGTGACGCTCACCAGAACTTCTGCATGCGTTTCCTGAACCGGAGCGGAGGGCGCAGGTTGAGGAGTTTCGGGCAGGGTCTGGCCGGTTACACCCGACGGCAGGGGTTGTGACGGCAAGGTCGGTTGTTGAGGCAGAGCAGGGATTTCCGGCGTGCCGGGCAACGGAGCATTTTGTTGACCTTGTGCCGGTTGCTCGATTTCGCCGATGGCTTCCTGTGGCGGTGGCGGCGAGATTTTCGCCAGAAACACTCCCCATAGAATGAAGACCACCAGTGACAGCCCGAAAGCGATCATCGCTCTATTTTCCAACGTTCAATCTCCTGTCATTATTTGAGCGGATCGTGTCCCCCTTCATGCCAGGGGTGGCATTTCATCAGCCGGGCGAAAATCAATCCCGAGGCTTTGAATAGAGAAAACCGCTCCAGAGCCTGGCAGGAATATTCCGAGCAGGAGGGATGAAAGCGGCATGCGGGCCTCAGCATGGGCGAAATCCATCTTTGATAGAAGCGAATCGCTACTTTAAAAATCCGGTTCAACATGATTCAAATATTCTTGAGGGAAAAAGTGAGGTGATAACGGGTTTCAAAGGTGACTCTATTGGACGGTCTGAAGTGTTTGTGTCAGTTTTTGTTCCAGGATGGCATAAGGCAGGTTGACCAGTTTTCTCGCGGAGATCACCACGATATCCATGTCCCGTCTCCCCAGGTTTTTATGGCGCCGAAAGATTTCCCGGATTTTCCGTTTGGCCCGATTCCGGTTCACCGCATTCCCGATTTTTCGCGAGGCGATGATTCCCAAACGTTTCCGGCCTAATGAGTTGGGGAGAAAAAACAGAGTGCAGGTACGATCCACCACTTTTTTTCGGCCCTGGGTCATTACCTTTTTGAAATCGGGACGGGCCAGTAACCGTTCATCCTTGGCAAACGACTGGTTCACCATGATTTAAGCCGACAGCCGCTTACGTCCTTTTCGCCTTCGGTTGGCCAGTACCCGGCGTCCCCCTACAGTGGCGCTACGGGCGCGGAACCCATGGGTCCGTTTTCTGCGTAAATTTTTTGGTTGATATGTTCGTTTCATTGCAATACCCAGACCGCAATTAGTCGTAACTAATTGATTAAAAAAGGGTTCATTGATTATATTAGGAATAACGGTGCAGGAAATCAGGGTCAATTATTTCATTCGGCTTGGCGCTTGTCAAGGGAAGTTTTTGGGCTGGGTCAGAGATGCGGCCATCCTTTGCGACTTTTTTGTTGGAAGTGGACTATTAATCATTTTTTCAGTAAGTTCCACAAATATTTTTATTTACATCAGGAGTAAATTTGCTATCATGAGTTTATCCTAATTGCTTAAAAATAAAGGGCCTAAGTGAAGATTTCATTTTTGCCCACCCATTTGAAGAAGGAGCTTGGTTATGGCTCGTTGGCACACAATCCTTGGATACACTTTATTGGCTTTAACAGTTCTGATGCTGTCCGGGAATTCGGTTTTCGCGGAATCGTCTGAAAAACAAATATACCAAGTGGCGCAAAATGTGCCCGGCCTGGATACTCTGGATTCGGGGAGCGGGACCTTGGGTGGGGAAGAAGAGAAACCGGTCGTAGAGAATTCAGAAGAAGGCAAGAAAAGATTCAAAAAGGCCAAAAGTATTAAAAGTAAAAAGTTGCTTTCAACGGCTGGAGATCTTGGGGACGATGCCAACACATTGATTCCTTATTCTCAGTTTTTTTCCGCGGGATATGTGGGTGAGGAAATGGACCCCATAGGCGGTGTTTTAGGCAACCGGGCGGCCAGATCCTACGGAGGTATGATTTCCCATGATGCCATGACGGTGATGGATTTTCTTTATATTGATATCGGGCAAGAAGATGATGTCGCAGTGGGAGACCGCTTCATTGTGTATTCGCAGTATCATGAAGTCCGCCACCCCCTGCAAACCTTTTCCATCACCTTTGAAAGAGAAATTGATTTGCTGGATGACGAATACCTGGGCGAATTCTATCACAACTCGTTTGGTATCAGACGCGATATAGTAGGGAGTCAGATTAAGGTTAAAGGTGTGATCAAAGTGGTTGAGACGGCGAGCATCACTTCCAAGGCGGTCGTTGAGCAGGCTTTTAACCCGATCCGCGTTGATGACCTCATCGTTCCCTTTCCCGAAAGGCGGCCCCCCATGATAGCCCTGAATTATGTTCCTCCGAAAAAGGATATCCATGGATATATCCTCGGCAACCGGGACAACACCCTGATGTTCATCACGAATGAGGTGGTATTCCTTGATCAGGGGGAAGAAGATGGAGTGGAGGTGGGGGATCGCTTCGAGATTTACGCGTATCCTCTGACGATTGACGAGGACGAAGATGATATCAATCCTGAAATTATCGGCGAAATCGCGGTTATTTCCATTCAGGAAGATACATCCGCGGGGGTCATTTTGAATGTCACCGAACCGATCATCACAGGTCACAAGGTCCGCAGCAAGCGCTGAAGACTCAGGCCGTGATTTTTAGAAACCGTTTTTTCCCTACCTTGATCAGGTACTCCTGACCTCCGTTCAGGGCCAGGTTTTCATCAGTGACCTTTTCCCCGTCCACTGATACGGCACCTTGTTTGATCATGCGTTTGGCATCCGAGGTGCTCGGGCAGACCTTGGAATCAGCCAGCACTTTTCCAATCCAGCGCGGTTCCCCTCCCCATGTTTTTACCGTAGGAATATCCGTAGGCAGGTTTTTATCCTTGAATACATTCTCAAATTCCTGGGCCGCTTGTTCCGCGGCTTCTTCGGAATGGTAACGCGCCACCAGCTCCTTACCCAATTGCACCTTAATATTTTTCGGATTCATCTCTCCACTCACAGCTTGATCTCGAAGCGTCCTTAAATCGCTTGCCGCGATATCGCTCAGCAATTCAAAATAACGCCACATGAGATCGTCGGAGATGGACATGATTTTCCCGAACATTTCTCCCGGCGGATCCATCACACCGATGCTGTTGCCCAGGCTCTTGCTCATTTTCTGAACGCCATCCGTTCCTTCCAGCAGGGGCATGGTGATGATATTTTGCGGCTCCATCTTGTACGCCCGCTGCAAATCTCTTCCCA
>QIDN01000213.1 GCA_003229345.1 Nitrospirota bacterium
GGGCCATCGGCCACCAGTCCATCTCATCGGGCTCGGATAAGCGGCTTAATAAGCCCCGATCCGCTGGCATCTCCTCAATCTCTTTTGCCAGGTTCAAGGGATGGACCGATTCCACCCGGTCCAGAATAACCCGTCCCAGAGAAGATAGCTCGGTTGATTGATCTTTCTGGTAAAGATAATAACCGGGACTGTCTGCATCTTCGTGAAGTTCCAGATCCAAATCATAGGGTTGGTCCATGATATTTTTAACGAATGCCACCTCGCGAGGTGCTTGATCTTCTTTGAATTTTCGATTGAGGTCGATGTCATCCCGATTATTGCGGGTCCCGGCTTCAAAACCTGAAGGATTAATGCAAGGGAGCAGGGTGAACTCCCATTCGTTCAGAAAATTTTTATAAAGTTGATTTTCCAGAAAAATGCAAACGGTTTCCACTCCCGCCGGCTCGTCGCCATGGATGCCACCCGAAATCAGGATGCGTCGGGGGTTCCCCTTTCCCAAAATAATTTTGATCAAAGGATAATTCCGGTTTCCAGCCGGGAGGGTATCCACTTCAGTCAACTCGCCCACTGGATTCAGAGAGGCACGGAGGCGAGCAACAAGATCAGCAAAATGTCTAATGGGTGGTTGTTTCATGAGTAGAATTTTAAAAAGGGTGATTCAAATCTTTTTATCAGGGTACTCGCATTCCCGGCGGATGACGCAGTCTGTACATAGATAATTTTTAGCCTTGCAAACATAGCGCCCATGAAGAATGAGGTAACGATGGGCCTGCTTCAGCCATTTTCTGGGGGTCACTTCCAAAAGTTTCAACTCCGTTTCCAGTACGTTTTTTCCCGGCGCCAGACCTGTCCGGTTGGCGAGACGGAACACATGCGTATCTACGGCGATGGTCGGTTGATCGAAACCCTCGCTCAGGACTACATTTGCCGTTTTGCGGCCGACCCCGGGAAGGCTTTCAAGGTCCTCCCGGTTATCGGGAACTTTGCCGTCAAATTGCTCCAGAAGTATTTGGCACGTTTTGATGATGTTTTTCGCTTTGGTCGGGGCCAATCCGATCGTCTGAATGGATTTTTTCAGTTTGGCTTCGCCCAGCGTCAAAAGGGTCTTGGGGTTGGGGTGCTTTTTAAATAAATCGGGAGTGACTGCGTTTACGGATTTGTCCGTTGCCTGAGCGCTTAAAATTACGGAGATCAGTAGTTGAAATGAATTTTGATAAACCAACTCCGAGCGTGCATCGGGAAGGCTTCGATGTAGCTTTTCATAAATTATATTGACGGTTTTAGAATTCAACGGAGTTCCAGGGTAGGAGGTCGTTGCAAATAATTTATTAGATGCAGGTGAAAGGGAGGAGATTTATTTCCCGCCTTTTATACTTCGCGCGCAACGGACGCCGACCAGGAACGATTCGGTGGCATCGGCCATTCCCGGATGACGGCTTCCTACCCGAACAAGGGATTCATCATCCGCCCAGGAGCCGCCGCGGATCACATGATGGCTCCGACGGTTTTTGGGACCTTTGGGGTTTTTTTGAGGACTGCTCTGGTAATAGCTGGGTGAATACCAGTCCGATACCCATTCCCAGACACTGCCCAGCATATTGTGAACGCCCCAGGCATTGGGTTTCTTGCTCTCTACCGGATGAGGGGTTCGGACCGAGTTGGTGGCATGCCATACATAATCATTAAATTTTTTTCCAAAAGGATTTTCCATCGTGCTCCCTGCGTGTGCGGTATATTCCCATTCCGCTTCTGTAGGAAGCCGTTTTCCCCGTAGGGAGCAATAGGTCACCGCATCCAGAAACCTGACGTGATCGGTCGGCCAATCATCATTGAACAATTTGGAAGGGTTCCGGCCCATTATTTTTTTAAATTCCTTTTGGGAAGCCTCATACTTGTCGATATAAAAGGAGTCCAGGCAAACTTTGTGGGCCGGACGTTCGCGGTCGTTTTGCTCGTGATCGAAATACTGATGGACTTCAGCGGTTCCCATCTGGAAGCACCCTTTGGGAATTTTAACCATTTCCTCGCCTGGTTTTTTGGCTTGGGAAGAGGTAGAGGTCATCAGTACACTCAATAAAATGGCGGTGATAGCAGGTAATTTATTCATGGGCGAAATTTTACTTTTACTGGGGAAAATGTCAAGAAAAGGATTCAAAGGTTCACGATAAATTGTTTTATTCATTGTATTTTTCCCGTAAAATAGGGGTAACCTTAAACCAAATTTATGTTGATATCATGAAATCAAGAATAGCTGTATTCCTGCTGATTGCGTCTTTATTAATGATGGCTACTCGTCATTCGGATGCTTCAGCGGCCAGCATTTCCTACAAAAAGAAGGTTCAAGTTCAACCGTTTCAAAACCCACCGGGCTGGGTAGGAACTTACAAGCCGGGTGTCCTGGTCTCGGATCTGCTCAAGCAAAAATTGATTCAACAGGAAAATGTAATCCTGGTGCGGTTCATAGATCAGGAATCGCATGGAGCAAAAGATAAAAAAGGAAATGCGGTCAACGGCAAGCCTCCGGTTTCTGGCGGTATGGCGCATAATAGCTCTCCAGCCCAGATCATCATTTCTGGAGAAATTGTAAAATACCGGCCCGCTTTGCCGGTCAATTTGGAAAGTACCAAATCTGAAAAAAGGATGTCCCGCTCGGCGGAGGTTCAGATTGAGTTTAAAGTCTTTCAGGGGCAAACCAAGCGTTTTGTCACCGGGTTTGTCCTCAGTGAAAAATCGAGGGAGGGCGAGTTTCCTCTGGGTTATTCACAAAGCTCTTTAAATCTTGGAAGTCCGGATTTTCGCAAAACTTTTATGGGAAGAGCACTGAGTCGAATCACCGACAGAGTTATACCTACTATCGTGGCTTACCTGAATCGTGTTCCACTGGATGGTCAGGTGATTGTTGTCGAAAAAGAAAAAGAGCAAATGATTATCAATCTGGGTCAAAAAAGCGGCGTAGAAATCCGAGATGAGTTTATCGTGTACAGCGTTGATGTGAATTTTTCCGACCCTCTTTACAAGGAGGATATCGGTGACCGCTTGACCAAATTGGGTGTGGTTCGAGTCATCAATGTGCAGGAGGGATTTTCCGAGGCCGTCATTATGGCTGGAGGAGATTTTGTAAAGGGGAATCTGGTGCGCTCCAAAAAATCCAAACCGCTACCTAAAGTTCTGAAAAATAGAAAAAAGCTAGCTACCATTTCAACATCTTCCCAGTAAAAAATAAAAATTTGGATTTTCCTAGGCGGTTGGTATTTCGTTCTTCCAGTAGTCCTGCAAGGGAGAAAGGGACAGACTGGAGGTCTTGAGGGATTGTAAGGCGTCCACTAGAGCAAAGGCTCCCGGAATGGTGGTGCAGTAGGGCAGATTCTGGGTCAGTGAAGCGCGGCGCATCGAGAAAGAATCCTTCACCGCCTGCTCACCGAAAGTAGTATTGATCACAAAATCCACCTTGCCCGCTTCAAGTTTATCCACGGTATGCGGCGAACCTTCCTTGACCTTGTTGATGTGAGCGACTTCCAGTCCAAGGTCTCTCAGATAATCTCCGGTGCCTCGGGTTGCCATGAGCTGGTAACCCAGTTCCACCAGACTTTTTCCAATTTTTCCTGCGGCTGATTTATCCCCTTCCTTGACACTGATAAATACCATTCCTTGTGGTGGCAGTTTGATTCCGGTCGCTATTTGAGACTTGGCGAAGGCCCGGCCGAAACTGGTATCCAAACCCATCACCTCGCCCGTGGATTTCATTTCAGGGCCCAGCAGGATGTCGACATCGGAAAATTTGATAAAAGGGAAAACCGATTCCTTGACGGCAATATGTGAAATTTCTCTTTCTTCGGTGAACCCCAACTCGCTGAGAGTTTTGCCAGCCATCACCTTGGCAGCCAGTTTGGCCAGTGGTACCCCGATGGCTTTGCTGACAAAGGGAATCGTCCGGGAGGCGCGGGGATTGACCTCCAGCACAAATATCTCACCGTCTCGGACGGCGAATTGAATATTGAGCAGGCCTATGACATTCAATTCCCGGGCCAGCTCGCGGGTTTGCTGCTTGATCTTATCCGTTATAGCGAGAGGAATGGTGAAGGGGGGGAGAGAGCAGGCGCTGTCACCGGAATGGACTCCCGCCTCCTCGATATGCTCCATGACGCCGCCAATGACCACTTGCTGTCCATCTGAAATGGCATCGACATCCAGTTCGATTGCATTATCCAGAAAGTCATCGATCAAAACCGGATGTTCCGGCGAAGCCTTGACCGCGAATCGCATATAACGGTCAAGGCTCTTCTGGTTGTAAACGATTTCCATTGCGCGCCCTCCCAAAACATAAGAAGGCCGCACCATCACGGGATATCCTATTTCATCGGCAATAATCCTGGCTTCCTCCAGCGAAGTGGCCGTATCGTTTTTAGGTTGCTGGATACCGAGTTTTTCGAGAACTTCCTTGAATCGTTTGCGGTCTTCCGCCCGGTCGATGTTATCCGGACTGGTGCCAATGATGGGAACACCTGCCTGCTCCAACGCGATCGCCAGGCGTAACGGGGTTTGACCGCCAAACTGGACAATCACGCCATCCGGTTTTTCCTTTTGCACGATGTGAAGCACGTCCTCGTAAGTGAGCGGCTCAAAATAAAGCCGGTCGGAGGTGTCGTAATCGGTGCTCACGGTTTCCGGATTGCAGTTGACCATAATAGTCTCAAAGCCTTCTTCCCTGAGAGCGAAGGAG
>QIDN01000089.1 GCA_003229345.1 Nitrospirota bacterium
CCTATGGCTTCTGAAATCATAATCAATTCCAATCCTCGAGAAACCCGGGTCGCTCTGGTTGAAAATAATCAATTAGCCGAAATTTTTATTGAGCACAAGGCCAAGAAAGGGATTGTCGGGAATATTTACAAGGGCCTCGTGACCAAAGTTCTGCCGGGAATGCAGGTCGCGTTTGTCGATATCGGCCTTGAGAAAGCCGGGTTTTTGTATGTGGGCGATATCGATATCATTGATCTGATGGAATTTGACAACGATGAAGATGATTCGGAAGAAATGAAGCTAATGAAAGAGAGGCATGAGGCTTCTCATGAAGAAGGCAAATCTTCTCGCATGGTGGGTCAAGGCATCCCCATCCAGGATCTGCTCAGGGAAGGCCAGGATATCGTAGTCCAGGTCGCCAAAAACCCACTGGGGACGAAAGGAGCCCGGATCACCTCCTTCATCACTCTGGCGGGCCGCCACATTGTTTATATGCCAACCGTTAATCAGGTCAGCGTTTCACGCCGCATCGAGGACGAAGCGGAGAAAGACCGCCTGAAAGACCTGATCGCCGAAATCGGGCGACCCGATGAGGGCTATATTATCCGCACCGCAGGCTTAGGTCGCAGTAAAGAAGACTTTCTGCCCGACATCAATTTCCTGCATAAGTTATGGGATAACCTGCAGGGGCAGTCCGACAACCAGGTGGCACCCTGCCTGCTGTATGAAGACCTGAACCTGATTGTCCGATCGATCCGCGATCTGTTCAACGAAGACGTTGAGCGGCTGGTGATCGATTCCAAGGTCGATTATGGAAAATGCGTCGAATTCTGTTCCAGCTATCTCCCGCACCTGGTGGACAAAATCGAACTCTATAAAGAGTCCGTACCCATTTACGATTACTACGGTATCGAGATCGAAATCAACCGGGCTCTGAGCCGGAAAACCTGGCTCAAATCCGGCGGCTTCATCACCATCGACCATACCGAAGCACTGGTCGCCGTCGATGTTAATACTGGCAAATTCGTTGGGCATACCGATCCCGAAGAAACCATCCTGAAAACGAACCTCGAAGCGGTCAAGGAAATCGTTTACCAGTTACGACTGAGAAACATCGGCGGCATCATCATCGTCGATTTTATCGACATGGCTAAAGAAGAGAGCAAAGAAATCGTCTGGAACTCTCTGACCCAGGAATTGAAATTCGACCGCTCCCGAACCAATATCCTGAAAATTTCGGAACTGGGTCTTGTCGAAATGACCCGCAAACGGGTGCGCGGCAGCCTGAGCCAGATCCTGTCCGACGCATGCCCCTACTGTGAGGGGAAGGGCCATATCAAATCGCCCACTACGGTGTGTTACGAAATTATCCGGGCTCTGCAAAGGCTGGTCACCAACAACCTGACCCATAAAAACATCACCATCGAGGTGCCACCGCCGGTGTATGACCTTCTTTTTGAAGAGGAAACCTCTTACCTGGATGATATCGAAAAATCCTACAATATTGAGGTCAGCGTCAAGGTCAACCCAAAATTGCACCAAGAAAAGTACACGATCACCACCTGACCCCCGCCGAAAAAATCATTCCCTCCTGACAACTTGAGGTTTGGAGTTGGCCGCTCCCGTGATAGAATCCGGTTACTCACAGGATTTCAAGCGCCATTGAAGATTCCGCATTTTCATGTTTCTATTTAATTCCATTGTCCGTCCCTCATCGGACGGGACATACGATTGAACATTAGGAGATCATAACCATATGAGACTTTTACTGATCCTCGGGACATTATTCCTTTGTTTTTCCTGGACCCTTGGGTGTGGAACCGTTGGTAAGGATTTTGATATGGAGCAGGCCCAGACCATTCAAAACGGCAAAACCACCCGGGAAGACATTGCCCTCATGTTTGGGGAACCGTTCAAAGTCGGTGTCCAAAACAGCCATCCCATTTGGATTTATGAGCAGAGCAAGTACAAGGCCATAGGAGATGATACCTCCAAAAGCCTGATCGTGGAGTTTGATGACAAGGGTGTGGTGCGAAATCATTCAATCATGTCAAACGAACCTGCTCTTTAAGAGCGCCGAAATTCATTGTTAGATGTTTGAATTCAACCGGGACCAACAAGCGATCCTGCATTTAACCTGGATCGCTTTTTTTCTGACCTTTGTGTCCTGGTTCAACATGGCGCCGTTCAACACCACACTGCAGGCAGTGGCAGGGCTGACCTCCGACCAAATCAAACTGTTGATGATCTGCAACGTGGCGCTGACCATTCCAGCGCGCATCGTAATAGGTTCCCTGGTCGACCGTCACGGTCCCAAGCGAGTCTTCACCGGCCTTCTGATATTTACGGGCGCCGTCTCCCTCTACTTTTCACTGGCGACCAGCTTCGGGGAATTTCTGGTCTCCCGTCTGCTCATGGGGTGCGCCGGGGCCGGGTTCGTCGTCGGTATTAAAATGATCGCCGAGTGGTTTCCTCCCGACCGCATGGGCACCGCTCAGGGCATCTATGCCGGATGGGGCAATTTCGGAGCCGCCGCGGCGTTGTTTGCTCTGCCTCCAATCGCGGCCCTGTTTTCTCAGGAGTTGGGATGGCGTGTGGCGGCGGCTTTCTCCGGCCTTCTGTGCCTGGTGTGGGCGGGCGTGTATCACCGCTGGGCGAGGGAGGTGCCGGGACGCGCCGAGGAGTTTCCAGTAAGCCTGGAAAATACCATCGAAGTCACGTCCAAAAAGGATCTCACCCTGCAAATCCTGTTAATAATTCCCCTGTACACGGCCATCGGGTTGCTGGTCTGGAAATTGACCGCCTCGCCCGCGTTTCCAGGAGGAATCTGGACGGAAGCCTTTCTGTGGACCGTGATCGTCGGATTGTTCATTTTAAACGCGCTTCGCTGCATAAAGGTCAATTTACCCCGCATCACCAACGGGTTCCCCGAAGAAAAAAAATACGCGTTCAGCCAGATCGCCATCCTCAGTCTCGTGTATGCGCTCACCTTTGGTTCGGAATTGGCGGTCGTTTCCATGTTTCCGCAATTTCTCGAGAACACGTTCCAACTGACCGTCACCACAGCCGGTATTTTAGGATCGTGTGTGGCCTTTTTCAATCTGGTCACCCGTCCCAGCGGCGGATGGCTATCCGATAAAGTGGGAAGGCGCCGGGTTCTGTTCGTCCTGGTGCTGGGGGCGGCCATCGGATATGGATTCATGGGAGAGATCAACTCGCAATGGTCGCTGGCAAGTGTAATCGGTCTGGCGGTATTTTGCTCGTTAATGGTCCAGGCGGGAAACGGCACCTGCTTCGCTCTGGTACCGCTGATCCGCAAAGACCTCACCGGCAAGCTGGCGGGAGTAGTCGGGGCTTACGGCAACGTCGGCGCGGTATTTTTTCTGACCTTGCTCAGCGTGGTGGAGACTTCCACCTTTTTTCAACTCATCGGCGCCTACGCCTTTCTGGTATTATTGTCCCTGCTGTTTCTGCAGTCCTTTAAAAATCTGCACCACTCCTATCATTGATTCAATAGAGAAAGGAATTTCATGGGTTTTACATGCGGCCTCGTCGGCCTCCCCAACGTGGGCAAGTCCACCATCTTCAACGCGCTCACCTCCGCCGGAGCGGAATCGGCCAACTATGCCTTCACGACCATCGACCCCAACGTCGGCGTGGTCGACGTGCCGGACCCGCGCCTCGACGTGATTGCCCAGTTCGTTCCCGCGCAAAAAAGGGTGCCCACCACGATGCATTTCGTGGACATCGCCGGGCTGGTCAAAGGCGCTTCCAAGGGGGAAGGCCTCGGCAACCAGTTCCTGGGCAATATCCGCGAGGTCGATGCCATCGCCCATGTGGTGCGCTGTTTCGAGGACGACAACATCCCGCACGTGCACAACCGGGTGGACGCGCATTCGGATATCGAAGTCATCAACACCGAGTTGATGATCTCGGATATGGAAGGACTGGAAAAGCGTAAGGTGAAACTCGATAAGCTGGCGCGAAGCGGTGACAAAGACGCCCGCATGCAAGTCGGCGTACTCACTCGCCTGCTGGAAGGCCTGAATCAAGACCAGCCGGCACGGACCGTTTTATTTGAAACGCCCGCCGAACAAAAGTTTTCACAGTCCTTGAATCTATTGACCGCGAAACCGGTACTCTACGTCTGCAACATCGCCGATCCGGAAGAGACGGACAACGACCATGTGCAGGCGGTCCGCCGTCATGCCGAAGAAGAAGATGCAGGAGTGGTGGTGCTGGTCGGTAAAATCGAAAATGAAATCATGGAAATCGAGGAGCCGGAAGAACGGCAGGCGTTTCTGGAAGAGCTGGGGCTGAAGGAAACCGGACTGGACCGGATGATCCACGAAGGCTACCGGATCCTCGATCTATGCACCTTCTTCACCGTCGGCGAAAAGGAAAACCGTGCGTGGACCATCCGCAAACACTCCAAGGCGCCCCAGGCGGCAGGGAAAATTCACACCGATTTCGAAAAAGGATTCATCCGCGCCGAGGTGTATCACTTTGACGATCTGGTGCAGTACAAATCCGAAACCGCCGTGAAAGAGGCGGGCAAACTAAGGCTGGAGGGTAAGGAGTACGTCGTCAAAGACGGCGACATCATGCATTTCAGGTTTAACGTGTGACCGGCTTACCGTAAGTGCGGCGTTCGTACACTCTCCAAAGATGCGCTGCTGTATCTCGCTGAATATCATAAC
>QIDN01000084.1 GCA_003229345.1 Nitrospirota bacterium
ATTCATCGGATTGGAAGGAGGTATTGATGGCCTGATCCATCTGAGTGATCTTTCCTGGGATCAGGCTGGTGAGGAAGTGGTCACGCAATACAAAAAAGGGGAAGAAATCGAAGCTGTGGTGCTTGCCGTTGACCCGGAAAGAGAACGTGTGTCTCTGGGGATCAAGCAGGCAACACAGGATCCTTTCAGTTCATTTGTACAAGCGCATGGCAAAGGCAGCGTAGTGAGCGGTGTTATCGGAAATGTCGACGCCAAGGGAGCTACGGTCAACCTTGCCGACGGGATAGAAGGTTATTTGCGTGCTTCAGAATTGTCCCAGGATCACGTTGCCGATGCCCGTTCCATACTCAAGGAAGGAGCGGATATCGACGCCAAAATCATCAGTATAGACCGTAAAAATCGACGCATTTCTCTTTCAATCAAGGCACTGGAAGCACAGCAGGAAAGCGAGGTGATCCAGGAGTACACGCGAAAGGCCGGTACCGCGACAGCTACGCTTGGTGATAAACTGAAGGAGCAATTCGATAAAAACGTGGAAGCGCAAGACTAACTGTACTGCGCTGCCGGGGCGATTATGACCAACTCCACCATAACCAAGTCAGAAATGATCGACATACTTGCCGCCGAGCAGCCGCAGCTCGCTTACAGGGATGTGGAACTTGCGGTTAAGGGAATGCTTGAATGCATGTCCGCCGCTCTGGCGGAGGGCAGAAGAATCGAAGTGCGGGGGTTCGGTAGCTTTTCATTGCACTACCGCACTTCCCGTATTGGACGCAACCCCAAAACCGGAGATGCCGTGGTGGTGCCGGAAAAACACGTGCCACACTTCAAACCCGGTAAAGAGCTGCGGGAACGGGTTGATATGTCGCTCGTGTCCGGTTCCGGCACCGGCGGAGATGATGACCATTGGGGCGGCTGAACTGTCTAAAACGGGGTTGTTGATAACATACTCGTGATCACGTTTGTAAAATGAAAAGACTTGTTTATTTATTATTGTTTTTGGTCGTATTTGTGCTGGCGATCAGTGTCGTCCTCAAAAACCCCAACGATGTCGACGTCTTCTATTATTTCAACTTCAAATGGACCGGGCCACTTTCCGTTTTGATGTTTAGCGTGCTGGCTATTGGCGCCTTGCTGGGCACCTTGTTGACCGCATCGTGGGTATGGAGGGCGAAGAGGGAACGCGCCGCTGCGACGCGTGAAATGAGAAGGATGGAGCAGGAAATTTCTAATTTGAGAGCACTTCCAGCGAAGGAATAGCAGTGGACCCTTTATGGCTATTGCTGCTTTTGCCGTTAGCAGTAGCTTCCGGCTGGTACGCTGCGCGCAGAGAGGTATCGAAGCTCTCAAAGGAAGCTCCCTTCAATCTTCCGTCGGCTTATTTCAAAGGCTTGAATTTTCTTCTTAATGAGCAGCCTGACAAAGCCATCGAAGTTTTCATCAAGGTTCTGGAAATGGATTCCGAAACCGTCGAAATGCATCTCACCCTGGGTAACCTGTTTCGAAGGCGCGGAGAGCTTGAACGGGCCGCCCGCATACACCAGAATATTATTGCCAGGCCCAATCTCAGTAACTCACAACGACTGCAGGCGTTGTTCGAACTGGCCCAGGATTATTTCAAAGCGGGATTGTTTGATCGTGCCGAGAGCCTGTTTCTTGAACTGGCCGACGTGCCTTCTCACGCCGAGCAGGCATTGCGCTACTTGTCCCAACTGTACGAACAGGAAAAAGAATGGGCGAATGCCATATCCGCCACTCAGCGGCTGCAATCTTACTCGGAGAAAGATATTTCACCCATTGTTGCGCAGTACTATTGCGAGCTTGCGGATGTTTCTCTCGAAAAGCGGGATTATGCTAAAGCCAGGGAACATATCGACAGGGCTCTTGAAGTCGACCCGAAAAGTACACGGGCAACGATCCAACTCGGCAATCTCGAGTTTGACCTGGGTGAATATGCCCGGGCAATAGAAACCTGGCGTAAAATTGAGGAACAGGACCCTCGATATCTTGGTGAAGTTATCGACAAGGTCGTGATCGCCTACCGCAGACTAAATGACGACGAGGGATTGTGGGAATTCCTGTCCAAGGCGCTTGATGACTACGGTGGGCCGAAACTGCTCAAGGCGCAGATCGAGGAAATCGAGCATCGCAAGGGGCGTAGTGAGGCGGTGGTTTTTCTCACTGACTGGTTGCGCAAGCATCCTTCTTTGCACGGATTGCGCAGTCTGGTCAATCTGAAGGAATCCGAACTGAACTCTTCGACCTCCGCATCTGATCTGGAACCTCTGCAGGCATTGTTGGTGAGTCTGTTTGACACTGACGGGCTGTATCGATGCCGCCAGTGTGGATTTGTCGGCCGTTCGCTGCACTGGCAATGCCCGGGATGCAAGGGATGGTATACGCAGTCCCCGGTCAGCGACGAGCACTCGATGCGGCAAATCAATTAAATTTCCGCGGTAGATCCTGCTTTTTAAAAAGTCCGTATACCACGAGCACCGAAGTGGGATTGGGGCTGGCCGTTGACATCTCCTTTTCACCTATATATCCTGTTCCCTGGGTTCAAGGCATGAGCCCAGGCCTCTTTCCGGTGCAATTCATCGGGAGGAAAATTTCAAGGAAAACATGGAGGTACAAGGATGAATACCACAATAGCAGTTCCCGTTAATGCCCGTATCGTCAAAGCCACACGGTTGAGGACCCGCCGGATCGGCATCGGCGTCAAAACTCCCCTGGTGACGAACGCTGTAGCAAAGAGCGTTTTAGGGGTGGTGTTGACACTGTTACTGACTTTTAGCTTTGCGGTTCGCGGATTCGCCGCACCGGTGGATGTGAATACGGCTGATGCTGCGTCTTTGTCCGATTCTTTGTCCGGAATTGGTCCAAAAATTGCTGAGGCAATTGTCGTCTACCGCAAGGAAAACGGACCTTTTATGGCCATTGAAGACCTGCTCAATGTCAAGGGCATCGGGCCCCGGATTCTGGAGAGGAACAAGCCGGATATCCGGCTTGGTGAACAGTCTTCGAGTTCCACCTCCGAATAGCGGGATTAATCCTCTGTTACAGCGGGGCGCTCGCGAGGGCGCCCCGTTTCTTTTGCCGATTCACTCGACATGATCCTAAAAACCAGCATAATAGCGCCATTTTTTCTACCTGGAACTTGTCGGGTTATGGGGAAGGTAGAATAACCCTGATACCAGGCTCCTAAATGCACTTCATTTCTCGTTTTTTGATTAAATGCAGATAACAATCGTTGGTACTGGATATGTCGGCCTGGTTACGGGCACTTGCCTGGCCGAGGTCGGCAATAGTGTGCTGTGCGTCGATACCGATGCCCGTAAAATCGACTTATTGAATCAGGGCGGGATTCCCATTCACGAACCCGGGCTCGAGTCTCTGGTGCTGGAAAACACCAACGCAGGCAGGCTCGAATTTTCCACTGATATCGAGCGCGGAGTACGTCACGGTGAAGTCCTGTTCATAGCGGTCGGTACTCCGCCCGACGAGGATGGGTCGGCAGACCTTCGCCATGTGTTGGCGGTTGCCGGGGATATTGGCAGAAATATTAGCGAATACAAGGTTGTCGTGACCAAATCTACGGTACCCGTAGGCACCGCCAAAAAGGTGTCCGAGGCAATCAGGTCCGAATTGGTCAAAAGGAATGTTGCGGTGGATTTCAGTGTGGCATCGAATCCGGAATTCCTGAAAGAAGGCGCCGCGGTAGAGGATTTCATGAAGCCCGACCGGATCGTGATTGGTGCTGACGATGACCGGGCAATCGGAAAGATGCGTGAGCTTTATGCCCCCTTCACTCGCAGCCACGACCGGGCAATAATCATGGATATTTCGTCGGCGGAACTGACCAAGTACGTTGCAAATGCACTGTTGGCCACGAAAATATCATTTATGAATGATATGGCGAATCTTGCCGAATTACTTGGCGCGGATATCGAACTGGTGCGTCAGGGGATCGGTTCAGATCCTCGCATCGGCTATCATTTTATCTACCCAGGCGTTGGTTATGGAGGTTCCTGCTTTCCCAAAGATGTGCAAGCCCTGTATCGAACCGCCCGGGAGCACAATTATGACGCCCGGATTCTAAAATCAGTAGAGGAAGTAAACAACGACCAGAAGATGGTCATACTGAAAAAAATTGAGCAGCACTTTGGATCTGATCTGTCCGGAAAACGCTTTGCGATTTGGGGTCTGGCGTTCAAACCGGACACTGACGATATGAGAGAAGCACCCAGCAGGGTGATTATGGAAGGCCTGTGGGCGATGGGTGCGAAAGTAGCGGCGTTTGACCCTGTCGCATTGGAAGAAACTGCCCGTCTATACAAAAACAGAAAGGACTTGTTCCTGGTGAATGAACCCAATGAGGCGCTCGATGGCGCCGATGCTCTGATAATTGTTACGGAATGGAAGCTTTTTCGAAGCCCTGATTTTTCGGCCATGAAAGAACGGATGCGGCAGTCGGTGATATTCGATGGACGCAATATATTTCATCCCCAGGCGGCACGGGATCACGGCTTCGTATACTACGGCATCGGGCGCTAGGAGCCTGTCCGAGAATAGAGAGCCTACTGCGGGAAAGCCCTTTTGGCCCATTTTTCCGCCCAAGCTCGATAACAAGGTTCGTTGAATATGAATAACTATTCGCCTCAAATGATCGAAAAACTGG
>QIDN01000275.1 GCA_003229345.1 Nitrospirota bacterium
CTGACGGAGAATCCGGAGCAACGGGCTAAAGAAAAGAAAGCGGTGACAAGCTTCATCGAAGACGGCGCCTTTTTGGATAAATTGATCCAATTAGATATTATGGAGGGCTATAAGCATTGGGGCATCGGCTATCGGCTGGAGTTATTTGACGAGGATAGCTCCGATATATGGAGTATCGATTTCAGCAAACCTCCGGCGGTTCAGAAAGGATATTTTGGAACCGTCAATCTTTATGAGGGGATCGGTTATTCAGAACTCTATCGATTGATTCAGGGCGATACCAATTGGGATTTTGTCGGCGCTTCGGGTCAGTACCGGACATTTCACAATATTTACCGAGTGAACCAGGGAAATTTTGATTCCTATCCGCAGGAGAAAAAATTTCCACAGCTACTAACGGAAGTATTTCCGGCTGACCAGAAAATGGACCGCGAGAAATACATGAAAGACGTTCGCCGCTGGAAAGGGCAATTTGATGAGGCAGGCCCGGCCAAACTGATTGATAATAATTGACAGGTCTCGTTGGACTCAGTAAACTTCGATACTTACAGCAAATAATGAAATAAGGCGGTATAGCTCAGCTGGTTAGAGCGCACGGCTCATATCCGTGGTGTCCGGGGTTCAAGTCCCTGTACCGCCACCATTTTTATAGGACTTGGATTTTTTTAATCCAAGTCCTTTTTTTGCTTTTAAAAAAGCCAATAACGGATTCCAAACCGGATTTCGTGCGACCTGATATTTGAATTTTCGACGAAATTGAGTCCTCCGGAAACCGTCAATTCGGCATCCGTAATCGTATCGAAATATCGGTATTCTGCTGTCAGAGAAAAGTTTTCTGTAACGTTAACTGCGGCACCCGCCATGAGTTGATAGGAATAGACCTCATCCTTATCATCCACCACCACCGTGCCGTCCAACTGTTTTAAGTTTAAAGAAACCGTACCGTACCCCACTCCAACACCGGCATAAGGTGTCACCACTCCAAAAAAGTCCATTTCATAGTAGCCGTTTAAAAATACATGCGCTGTGCTCAAACTACCATCGGCTCCTTGCGGTGTACCTCCCTGATCGAATTTATCATTGGGGTTGTAGCGGTAAACCGCCTCGATTTCTGCCCTCAAACTACCGAATTTAGCTCCCACCGCCAAGGCTCCGTTAAGTCCCGATTGAGTATTCAACTCAAAGTTATTCCCAGGAGTTGCAGCGTCTTGATTATTTGAAGTGGGTTGGGTGCTGAAGCCAGCCTGGACCGCAAAATATAAAGTCTCGGCCTGCGCCGGTGCGCCGATCAACAGGATCAACAAACCGAAAATTCCGTAAATAGCTTTTTTCATAAATGCCTCTTGAGAGTGGTCACTCCAAAATATTTATAAATTAACTAATCCTTTTGTTTACAATAGGGTAAGGGATAAGGATTATTTGTCAACAGCCACCGTGCATCTCTTAGTTGATGGTTGACAAATAGGTGTCCTTCCATAAAATGAGAACTCTTCTCATTTAGATGAATATTGGTTTTTAATCGGATAATGCTCAATGGATTCACCTCCCAACCCGGATGAAGAAATCATCTGCCAGTGTTTTCAGGTTTCGGATGCAACGATCAAGGCGCATATCAAAAATGAAAACCTCAAGGAGATAGAGCAAGTCACTGAGGCTTGTGGAGCTGGGGGAGGGTGTCAATCGTGCCACATGTTGATTCAATTATTCATCGATCAACATCATAATCCGGGGAAGCCACCTGAGCCTAAAAACGATGACAAGGAGGGCGGCGTTAAAAAACGCGGTTTTTTCAGTAAATTGTTTCAACGGTATTAATTTTTCTTCCCACCCGTATCCAGAGGAGCCTGATGAAAGTCGCTTATTTTGATTGCCATTCCGGTATCAGCGGGGACATGATTCTGGGCGCCCTGTTGGATACTGGAGTGAAACTCCAAACCATCCGCAAGGGACTGGCTTCTCTGGGGCTGAAGGGTTACGAATTAAAATCCCGGCGCGTGAAACGGGGCCTGTTCGGCGGCACTAAAGTCGACGTCGTCTTATCCTCCAAAGCTCATACTCACTCCCGAACCTTTACCAGCATCGAAAGATTACTTAAGCGCTCCAAACTCCCCAAATCGGTAATCGAAGATTCGATAGAAATTTTTCTGAGACTGGGCAAAGCCGAGGCCAAGGTGCACCGCACCCAAATCGATAAAGTCCATTTTCATGAAGTCGGAGCGATCGACTCGATTGTTGACATTGTCGGCGGAGTCATCGGGATGCAGGAACTCAACGTCGGTCAGGTTCTAGCGTCGCCGTTGAATACGGGGGAGGGAACGGTGGAATGTGAGCATGGAGTTCTTCCTGTGCCGGCTCCGGCAACGTTGGAGCTGCTGAAGGGTATTCCCTGTTACTCCAGCGGAATCCCGTACGAGTTAACCACACCCACCGGCGCGGCCATGATCGGATTTTGGGCCGAAGCCTTTCAATCCATGCCACTGATGAAAATTCAAAAATCCGGTTACGGCGCGGGGAGCCATGTCATTGAGAAGCATCCCAATTTATTGAGAATCATCGTGGGTGAGGCGGAAGGAAAGGGCGATCATAAAATCGTTCTGGTGGAAACCAACATCGATGACATGAACCCGGAGTTCTACGATCATATCATGGAACAACTATTTTCCGCCGGAGCTCTGGATGTGTTTTATACGTCCGTGATGATGAAGAAGAATCGTCCGGCAGTGAAAGTTTCTGTTCTAGTCTCCCCGGCTAAGCGAGAAGCCGTGTCACACATCCTGTTGACCGAAACCTCCACCTTCGGCATCCGGTTTACTGAAATGGACCGGATCATTCTCGACCGGCAACACCTGGAAGTGCAAACCCCTTATGGTAAGGTTGCCGTGAAGGTGGGAAGTCTGGATGGACAGGTGATGCACGTCTCCCCGGAATACGAAAACTGTAAACAGATCGCCCGGAAAAAAAAGATTCCCATTAAAACGGTTTACGATACAGTTTTGAAATCAGCGGAAAAAAAATTAAAAGGCGGGAATTAAGGGCAGAGGGGGAGGGACTAAACACCCAGTTTTCTGAGCCATTCCTCGTAATGCTTTTGATACATGATGTCCCACTCGGGAGTGCCTTCGCGGACTTTCTTCTCTTTATAGGAGGCGATGATCTTGCGGGCCTCGAACTCGGCTCTCTCATCCAACTTCAGTTCTTCCGTCATAACGCGTGTGATTTCCAGACGCACGTCATTCAAGTCCATCTTATAGTCCAACTCCTCCCGATTTTCGAAATCGTTGACGATCAGACTGCTGATGTGGTTAACTTTGTCTCGGCTTAGTTTCATAGTGACTTTTTAAAGAATGAGACCCCGTTCGCGGGCCAATTTGGTTTTTACCATTTGAAAGACCCGCCCATAGTCCATCATATCCCTTTCATACTCCTTGGTACGGGATTCGATGAGCAATCGAACTTCATCGTTCAATTGGTCCTCCACCATCAAATCCTCGGTAATGATATTGTTGACGATGGCCTCCAGTTTTTCAGGACGGTCCTCCCAGACCAGGTAATCTCCTTCAATCAGAGCAGCCACAATTTTTTTTGCGATTCGGTCAAGCAGTTCTTTTTGAATTCTCATATCAAAATAAAGACATCCGTTAATTTAAAGAGCGGGAGACGGGGTTCGAACCCGCGACATTCAGCTTGGGAAGCTGACACTCTACCAACTGAGCTACTCCCGCGTCGTTCGCTGGTTAACCTTTTCCCAGAATCATAATCAGGTAATCCGAGGAGGTTTGGATTTCTAGAATTTCCAAACCCTCGCCACGGATTTCATGGATCGCTTTGGCCACCATTTTTTCGATTGCTTCAGCGCTTTCTTCATTTATGTTGAGCGCCTTGACACCGGTGATTTTCTTACCATCCAAGCTCATTCAACAATCCTCGGCTCACTCCAACCTATTGAATTTAAAAGGTTTGATCGAACCCTGATGGAGGAAATAAATCGACCGTCCCCCTCAATATCGGATGCATTATCCAACATTTCAAATGCTTAATCAAATATTATAATATTTTGAAATTCAACCGATAAGTTATGGAAAATTTTAGGAAGTCTAAACCGGTATTGTAATCAACGGGGTATTTAAGTAATATGAGCCACCGTTGGGAAACAAGGTTTTGAATCTGGAAAACTTAGATCGCACTGTTGTTTTTTGCGGAGATTTTAAATCATATAATTTTTTACAGGGCCCTTTTTAGAAGGGCCTTGTGTTTAATCGTGAACAACTGAATGGCCACACATTTAAAATTCACCGAAAAAGTCTCCATCTCATCTCACCTGATTGAGCTGAAAAACAGGATGATCAAGGTCGTCATTGTGTTGGCCTTTTTCTTTGGGTTGTGTTTTTACTTCAAGGATTTTCTGCTTTTCTGGTTGGAAGACCCTCTTCCTGAGAAATACAGGGGCCATCTATTTTTTATCGAAACCACTGAACCTTTCTTCGCGCATATGAAAGTGGCCTTCATGGGAGCCTTGTTCATTTCCATGCCCTATATTCTGTATCACATCTGGTTTTTTATCTCGCCGGGGCTCAAGGTCAAGGAAAAGAAGGTCACCATGATGTTCGTTCTTTTCGGGACTCTCTTTTT
>QIDN01000276.1 GCA_003229345.1 Nitrospirota bacterium
GGGGTGGCATGGCCGTGTTTGGCCTTCTGAGTTTTTTGGCCAACGTCAAATAAAAAGTTCCATCTTCAACCGAACGGCCAGAACCATCGCTGATTTTTCTCCCGCAACAAAACAGCCACCAATTCCTTTTCGTGCACCATCGGATAATCCCTCAACGTCACCACAGTCCCATCTTCGGGAGCCTGAACTTCTTCCAACACCACTCCCTCGTACAAGTCACGGACCTCTCCTATTTTACTTCCCTTTTCGACTGCCGTTCCAATGACCGGTTCAGGGTAAAACAGCCCTGCTTTCTGAGTCAGCACCGGACACTCGTTATGAGCATCGAAAAATGCCATTTCCCGCTGGCTGGCCTTTTCGCGGTTATGGTGCAACAACCCCTCAGCTCTCATGAAGTTGACAATCCCATCCAGTAGCAGATCACAATACCGGGGATGATAGGTTTGGGGTTTTCCTGCAGACAGGATAAAGGGATCCAGTCCCATCAGGTCCCACTGTTTCGCCAGATTCAGGACAAGCGACGGCGACTCCGCGACCTCCCGGCCGATGTGAAGCCCCAGGCTGCGCACCAGGTTGCGCCGCTTTCGGCTGGGGTCGATCAGCTTGACGTGCGGTGCGTCCTCGTAATGTTTTTCCCCGGTTTGCAGGATGATGCCGTAGTCGGATTCGGCAGTATGCCGGATCACGGTATTGCAGATGGTTTCCGTCAACTCCCCGACCTCCATGCCGGGGAAGGTCAAATCCACATCCTGACTGTCAAAATTCCAGATCGGGTTCCCGGTTTCCCAGGCCTTGTAGTTGACCACTGGGAAGATTTGGATGGTTCCTCGAATTTGGTATCCGGCTTCTTTTCCGGACTCGACATCATTGAGAAACCGGGACAGCCGCGACGCCACCATCAGTCCGTTCAGCCGGTCGCCCTGCAGTCCGCTAACGATGGACAGGGTGTCTCCATTTTCCGGACCCCACCGGTTTTTGTAAAGGATCAGCGGTTCTCCAAAGGGAGTGGGGATATGGAGTATTTCTTCTTTCACGGTTTGGGTTCCCGGTCCAACGCCACCCGAGCCAGCAGGGCTCCCGAATGGATCGCGGGTTGTTCTCGCAGGGTAAACAGCAGACCGTTGCCCGGTGCGGTCACTTCTTCCAAGACCACGCCTTTCACCGGATCCAGAACCTGGCCGATGATTTCGTCTTCTCCCATCCGCTGTCCCAACGCCACCCGGCTGACAAACAGGCCGGAGTGTTTCGCGCTGGCTTGCCCCACCCCTCTCGGGTAAATCACCTGCGGGGCGGGTACCGACGGGATGTCGGAAGGTAATGACGCCAACACTCCCTGGTGATGAAGCAGGTGCATCATTCCATGGAACAAGCGGTCTACAAAGTCCGGTTCAATACGCAGGCAGGTTCCGGTTTCGATTACGAGAGTGGGGATATTTAATTTATTCAGGTTGTAGCCGAGAGTGGATTCGAACACGCCGGCCATCGGATGAATCCAGATGATATCGGTATGGGTCTGCAAGGCCAAAGGGAGCAGTTCCTCAGAAAACTCCTCAATAATTCTTATCTGCGGCAATTCCTTAAGGTGAAGGTTAGAAGCATGGATGTCCACCACCAGGTCGGAGCTTTCTTTTAAATCCTCGAAGATTTTCTGAGACATTTGAACGGGTATGGACGATCCGGAATGCGGACCCATCATGCGGTTCATGTCGGACCCATAAAACGGCCACAAGCGAGTGCCGTGGTTCAGTGCCGGCGGGTTGGCCGCCGGATAAATATGGACCTCGCCCTTGAAGGCTTCTGGCTGTGTCTCCTGGATGTGGCGCAGAGCCTGAATCAGGCGGTGGCACAGGTACAGGCCTTCCAACTCATCCCCGTGCAGGCCGGAAACAAACGAAACGCGCTGGACCGGTTTCCCTCGATGGGCCGGGAAGGTTTGTTTGACAATGTTCAGGGATGAACCCAATGGACTGGCACGGGAGAGAAGGGTCTGGGTTTTCAAAATCGGCTCCGGCTGAATCGATTCAGAGTGTCAATAAGAAGGTTTCTCTTTCTTTTTTTTCGGTTCGATGTTCATGGCATCGATTTTTCGCTTGAGAGTATTTCGATTGATTCCAAGATCCTTGGCGGTGGCGACCTGGTTGCCCCGGTTTATCTCGAGTAACTGCTCGAACAAATGTTTTTCCGCCGCTTCGATCAATAGGTCGTGTAGTTGACCTTTCCCGCTATCAAAACGATCCTTCAGGAAATTTTTCACCAATGGATTCATTTCCGTGTCCCAGGTACTGTCTGCCGGTTCCGGTGCGGGCCGGTTTGCCTGCAGGTTGAGCGGCAGGTGCTCTACAAGCATGGGACCGCTCGATGCCAATACCATTCCGCGCTTGATCACGTTTTCCAGTTCGCGGATGTTGCCCGGCCATTGATAACTTTTGAATACCTGTTCTACATGAGGAGACAGGAATACCTGGCCTCGTGTCAGTTCTACTGAAAACTTTTTCAGAAAAAAGTTGGCCAGCAGGAGAATGTCTTCCGTCCGTTCCCGAAGCGGAGGTAAATGAATATTGATGACATTGAGCCGGTGATACAAATCCTCACGGAACCGTTTCTGCTCCATGAGTTCCGGAAGGTTCTGGTTGGTGGCGGCGATCACCCGCACGTCGACCCGGATAGGTTCCTTGCCCCCCACCCGGTAAAATTCATTATTCTGGAGCACTCGCAGAATCTTGGCTTGCAGGGCGATTTCCATATCGCCGATTTCATCGAGCAGGACGGTTCCGTTGTCCGCCAATTCAAATTTTCCTTTTTTGGCTTCCACCGCTCCGGTGAAAGCGCCTTTCTCGTGGCCGAACAGTTCGGACTCCAACAGTTCGCGTGAAATAGCGGCACAGTTGATGAAAATGAAGGGACGCTTGGCGCGGTCAGAATAAAAGTGAAGCGCCCGCGCCACCATTTCCTTGCCGGTTCCGCTTTCACCGGTGATCAACACGGGAAGCTGGGTCACGGCGGCTTTGCCGATGGTTTTGAATATGTCCTGCATGGTTTTGCTTTTGCCGACGATGTCATCCATCGAAAAATCGGTGCCGCTGACGGATGCCTTCTCCTGAGGAGGAGTCACTTGGGAGCTTGCCGTCACCTTGTCGATCAATTCATAAATTTCGTTAAAATCGAACGGTTTGCTGATGTAGTCGTAGGCACCCTTGCGCATGGCCAGAATAGTGTTGTTCATGGTGTCTTGGGCGGTCATGACGATGACGTGAGTTTGCGGCTGCTGGTTTTTAATATGATCCAACAGGTCCATGCCGCCCATGCCCGGCATGAAGATGTCGGTGAAGACCAGCAGGTAATTGTGATTCGCTATTTTTTCCAGCGCTTCCTCGGCGCTGGCGGCGGTATGGACGATCAGCGGTTTTTCCTCAAGCGCCTGCGCGAAGACCCAACGGATGCTTTCTTCATCATCGACGATTAGAATTTTGTTTTAAGTGGCCATGGTTATCCTTGCTCCACGGGTAGGAACACCTGAACCCGCGTGCCTTTCCCGGTTTCCGATTGCACGTTCATTTTGCCTTTATGGTTTTCGACAATTTTCAAGGATAGCGGCAGGCCCAGCCCACTTCCCTTACTCTTGGTGGTGTGAAACGGTGTGAATATGTTGTTCAATTCCTCCGTTCCGATGCCGGGGCCTGAATCCCTGATTTCCACCAGAATGGCCTGCCGGGAATTGGGGTGTTTGTCCGTTTTAACCGTGTAATTGGAATGAATCCGGGTCATGAGTTCCAGCGTTCCGCCTTCCGGCATGGCCTCCAGGGCGTTGCGTATCAGGTTGAGGAACACCTGTTTCAATTGATCTTCATCTCCCTCCACCTGTGGCAGGCTGGGGTCGTAATTCTGAACGAACCGGATATCCGCACGCCCGTTCTTTTTTTCCAACAGCAAAATTTCCCCCAGGATCTGATGGATGTTGAGCAGTTTGAGTTCCAACTGCGTGGGCCGGGCGAAGTCCAGCATGCGATCCATCATGCGGTTGATCCGCTCCGATTCCTTGATCACCACGTCCAAAAACTTGTGATGCTGATCCGGCAAACGTTTGCGCAACAGTTGTGCTGAGCCGCTGATGGCTACGAGAGGATTTTTAATTTCGTGCGCCATGCCCAGGGACAGTGCGCCGAGGTGGGACAACTCATCCATCCGCTTCGAGCTTTCCTCCAACTCCTTAAACAAACTCATGTCCCGCACATGCAATACCGCGCCCTGGGCCGGGACCCCGTTATTCATGTAGGGCGACACAGTGACACTGACCGGGAAAGACGATTGGCGGGTTCTCCGGAAACCCTGGCCACGGATATCGCGGAACGAAATTCCGCGCGTCAACGTTTCCTGGATTTTCGAATTGATTTCCGAGGGCTCGGGAAAAAGCTCTGTTAACGGTTTATCCGTTAACGACTCGATGGACGAACGAAACATTTCCTCGATGGCGGGATTGGCCTTTTCGATGGTGCCGTTGGGAGACACTAGAATTATCCCGTCAACAAAAGAGGAAAAGATATGTTCAGAAAAATGAGAGTCGCCATTCATCGTCATGCCGGTCTCCGCTTACTTGGACGCCTTATTCTTTTTGGAAGTTTTCGATTTGCC
>QIDN01000399.1 GCA_003229345.1 Nitrospirota bacterium
TGGGCGATACGGCGGTGGCCATCAACCCGGAAGACCCACGGCACAAGGGCCAAGGCGGAAAGATCGTCGTCCTGCCTCTGCTGAAACGGGAGTTACCCATCATCGAAGACAGTTACGTCGATATCGAGTTCGGCACCGGCGCGTTGAAGGTGACTCCGGCGCACGATCCCAACGACTTTGAAATCGGGCGGCGGCATAAACTGGAATCGATTAACGTCATGAACCCGGATGCGAGCATGAACGATAAGGCCGGACCTTATAAAGGGCAGGATCGGTTCGCGGCGCGTAAATCCATCGTTGAGGATTTGAAAGCGCAGGACCTGCTGGTCAAAATCGAAGACCACACCCATAAGGTCGGCCATTGCTACCGGTGCAAGACGGTGGTCGAACCGTATCTGTCCAAACAATGGTTCGTGAAGACCCAACCGCTGGCAAAACCGGCTATCGAAGCGGTACGTAACGGAACCATTAAAATTGTTCCGAAGTTTTGGGAGAATACATATTTTGAATGGATGGAGAACATCCGCGACTGGTGCATCTCCCGGCAAATCTGGTGGGGCCACCAGATACCCGCCTGGACCTGCGGAAAATGCAACGAGTTCACCGTGGCGCGCGAAACACCGTCGGCCTGCAAACATTGCGGCGGGTCCGACCTCGTTCAGGAAACGGATGTTCTGGACACCTGGTTCAGCTCCGCCCTGTGGCCGTTTTCCACTCTCGGCTGGCCGGATCAAACCGAGTCGCTGAAAAAATTCTATCCGACATCCGTATTGTGCACCGGGTTCGACATCCTGTTCTTCTGGGTGGCGCGCATGATCATGATGGGTCTGAAGTTCATGGGCGATATTCCGTTCCATCACGTTTATATCCACGCCCTGATCCGCGACGCCGAAGGCCAGAAGATGAGCAAGACCAAGGGCAACGTCATCGACCCATTGGTGATGATGGATCAATATGGAACGGATGCGCTCCGGTTCACGCTGGCGGCATTTGCCGCACAGGGACGCGATATCAAACTGGACGAGGATCGTATCGACGGCTACCGCAACTTCTGCAACAAGCTGTGGAACGCGTCGCGGTTCGCCTTTATGAATCTGGAAGATTACAAGGGCACCTGCGCACTGGAGGCCAGCAAACACCAGAGCCTGGCGGACCGTTGGATCCTCAGCCGCCTCAACCGCACCGCGCAGGACGTTCAGGTAGCCCTGGAAGCGTTCCGGTTCAACGATGCCGCAACCACCCTCTACAAATTCATCTGGAATGAGTTTTGCGACTGGTATATCGAGCTGTCAAAATCGCGCCTGAATTCAGACAACGCAGATGAAAAACATGCTACCCAGAATGTCCTGGTTCATGTACTGGAAGCGACATTGAAATTATTACATCCGTTCATGCCGTTCATCACCGAGGAGATCTGGCAGAAACTGCCGAAGGATGGGGACAGTATTATGGTTGCACCGTTCCCGGAATTTGATCCCAAACGTGAGGATGCCGAAGCAGAAGCACATTTACAATGGATAATGGAAATCATTAACGCCACCCGCAATATCCGTGGCGAAATGAACCTGAAACCCAGCCTTAAAATCCCTCTTCGGATTAAAACGAACGACCCCGAAAAAGAGCTAATCGCCAATACTTCCGCGCATTACGTCATAGAGCTGGCACGGCTGGAGGATCTGGAAATCGGCCCTTCGGTGGCCAAACCGAAGGTTTCCGCCTCTTCGATTTTGAGCGGCGCGGAAGTGATCGTGCCACTGGAGGGCTTGATGGATTTTGGGGAGGAAAAAAAGCGCCTAGAAAAAGAGTTGAAAAAAGTTGAAAAAGAGATCATATTTTTAAGTAAGAAGCTTTCCAACCCCAATTTCGTAGATAGGGCGCCTCCGGACGTCATCGAAAAGGACAGGCAGAAACACAAGGACCTGTCGGAAAAGCAAACCAAACTTCAAGTCCATTTGAAAACCATCGAGCAGGCTTTGGCCTGACCCCTCTTGTTGAAGTTGGTTGAATAATTTCCCCAATCACTGGGTTTAAATTTTAATACATGGAAGCAACCATAGAACTCACAACCCGAGACTCCATCCCGGCGGATGACACGTGGGACTTGGATGGCCTATACGCTTCAGGCGAAACCTGGCAGGCGGATTTCCAGTCTCTGGAATCGCAGATGCAGCAGTACGCATCGTTTCAGGGAACGCTGGGAGAATCTGCCGACAAGCTCAAGGCCTGCCTGGAATTCGATATGGCATTTTCCCGGACATTGGAAAAGGTGCACGCCTTCGCCCACCTGCGCAACGATGAAGATAAAACCAACAACCTCCATCAGGGCAACTATGAAAAGGTCACCCGTCTGCTGACCCAATATCAACAGGCGCGGAGCTTTATCAATTCAGAGATCATGGAAATCCCGGAAACGACGATGCAGGGATTTCTCGATCACCCGGACCTGGAGCTGTACAAATTATATCTCGAACGGCAGTTGCGCTACCGCAAGCACACTCTTTCAAAAAAAGAAGAGGCCCTGTTGGCGGCTTCATCGGAAATCGCGCGGGCGCCAAACAACGCATTTGACATGTTGGACAATGCCGATTTAAAACTGGGCACGGTGAAAGACGAAGAGGGAAAAGAGATCGCCATCACCCACGCCAACCTGCAAAGTCTTTTGCAAAAGCAAGACCGGCGGGTCCGCAAGGAAGCGTTCGAAACATTTTACCAGGCTTACGAAGATCATAAGTTCACCTACTCGACTTTGCTGTCCGCCAGCATCAAAAAAAATATTTTTTACGCGCAGGCAAGAAACTATTCTTCCGTTCGCGAAATGAATCTGTTCTACGAAAACATTCCGGTCGAGGTGTACGACAATCTCATACAAACCGTTCATAATCATCTGGGCCCGCTCCATCAGTATTTCGATATACGAAAACGGATTCTAGGTCTGGACGAATTACACACCTATGACAACAATGTCCCTCTGGTGAAGGATCTCCAATGGAACATGCCTTACGAGGAGGCGGTGGACAAGATATGCGAAGCGCTGGCACCCTTGGGAAGCGATTATGTCGGTGTCATGAAAAAGGGGTTGCTCGATAAACGTTGGGTGGACCGTTATGAAAACAAAGGCAAACGGAGTGGCGCCTACTCCTCCGGCTGTTACGATTCCAACCCGTTTATCCTGATGAACTACATGGACGACAATATCAACAGCGTCTACACCCTCGCGCATGAAGCGGGCCATTCCATGCATTCGCACTTCTCGAACAAGAATCAGCCATACATTTATGCTGATTACACCATTTTCGTGGCAGAGGTCGCTTCTACTTTCAACGAGGCGCTATTGACGCGCTATTTTCTAAATCAGGACATCAGCCGCGACATGCGTATTTACCTGATCAGCCGTGAGATTGACAATTTCCGTGGTACGCTGATTCGGCAAACCATGTTCGCCGAGTTCGAACACCAAATGCACCAGGCGGCCGAAGCGGGGCAGCCGATGACGGTGGAGGCGTTCCAGGAAATTTACAGGAAACTACTGGAAACCTATTTCGGCGAAGGCGTCGTCCTGGATTCTTATCTTTCGCTTGAGTGTTTGCGCATCCCACATTTTTATTTCGGGTTTTATGTCTACAAATACGCCACCGGGATTTCCGCCGCTTATGCGTTAGCGAGCAAGGTCCTCAGCGGCGGTGAAAAGGAGTTGAGCGCTTATCTCAACTTTTTGAAATCGGGAGGTTCCCAATTCCCCATCGATCTTTTGAAGGGAGCAGGGGTGGACATGAGTTCCCCGGAGCCCATCGAAACCGCATTGGGAAAATTCGGGGAACTGGTCGGCGAATTACAGGCTTTGACTTCATAAGAGCCGTTTAGTTTTTCATTTTTTATAAAGGAATTTATTTTGAGAAATTCAAGTCAATCCAATTCTTCGCAACGCCGGGGGCAAAAGAACCGCAGGCCCAACAGTAAAAGCGGCCAACAGGGCGGCAACGGACAGAGAACCTCCGCCTCCAGCGGCCAGCGCAGTGGGCAGGGGTCCAGCAATGGGCAGCAGAGGTCCGGTAGCGGTCAACGCAACTCCTCGTCCCGTGGAAGAAGCCGAAATGAAGTTTCCCAGGCATGGGCTTCGGACACCACCACCTTGAGCTCCCATATGCCAACGATTAAAAGAAATGAATGGGATCCAAAAGCGAAGAGGAACGAAAACAAAAATGGCAGCGGCGCCAACTCGCGCGGCAAGAACAAACCGTCTGGCAGCAAAAACCGATCGGGTCAACCCAACCGGAACCAAACGCGGAACAAACCGCATTCCCGCTCCAGCAACAATCCTGCTGCCCAAAAGACGGCCCCAGCGCAAAGGAATTCAGCTCCCCGCGAAAGCGGCAAACAGATCGGCAACATTGATCCCTTCGAATTGTTCTGTGCCTACCATCTGGGAATCACCAAGGACAAGGGATACCGCACCTCCAACATCAACGAAGTGGCAAACCGTTTCCGTTCCGAACCGGGAATGATCAAACAGGCGTTGAAAGAATACAATATGGATTCCGAATCTCTGTTGGACCGGGATTTTGATATGGGGCTGGCGCAGTTGGACATTCAGGTCGCGCCGGAGGGAGTGGACCGCGTGGAAC
>QIDN01000323.1 GCA_003229345.1 Nitrospirota bacterium
AGGATTTGATAAAACTGGGCGAAGAAAAATCCTCACTTTCCTCCCCGGAGGGGCCAGCGTGACGCTGGACCCAATTTTTGAGAAGAGGTTATCTCTTGCCGTCAACGGTCAGCCCGCTCCCCCTCCGGGGAGGAGCTGGCGATTCGCCGCTTGCTCCGGGCCTTGCCCGGTTTTAAATTTGCTCGGGCCTTGCCCGTGATATACAATCGTCCTCAGACATACGAAATGGCAGTTTTGTTGGGCCTCGCGCAACGAGGCCTTGTGAACCCCGTCAGATCCGGAAGGAAGCAGCGGTAGCAAGTATCCCCGGGTGCTGTGAGATACCCAGCAATTCTGCCTTTGATTTTATCCCCATCCTAACCCCTTGTGAATTATGGAGTTTCAGGTATCGGCCCGCAAATGGCGGCCCCAGAAGTTTTCGGAGCTGATCGGACAGGAGCATATCGTCCGCACCCTCCACAACGCCATCGAAATGGACCGCGTGGCGCATGCTTACCTGTTTTCCGGCACCCGCGGCGTGGGCACAACCACCACCGCCCGCCTGCTCGCCAAGGCCCTCAATTGCGAACAAGGACCCACGCCCGAACCGTGCGACCAGTGCAATTTCTGTAAGGAAATTCGCGACGGCATCAGCGTCGACGTGATGGAAATCGATGGCGCCTCCAACAACGGCGTCGGCGAAGTGCGCGACCTGATCGAAAACATTCAGTACAGCACCTCGGCCTGCCGCTTCAAGGTATACATCATCGACGAAGTGCACATGCTTTCCAAAAACGCGTTCAACGCCCTGCTGAAAACGCTGGAAGAACCGCCGCCGAAGGTAGTGTTCATTTTCGCCACCACCGAGTTGACCAAAATTCCCGAAACCATTCTGTCGCGCTGCCAGTGTTTCGAATTCAAACCGCTGACGCTTCAGCAGATCATCGACCAACTGAAGGCTATTTGCGAGCACGACGGCATCCAAATTGATCCGCACAACCTGGAAGAGATTGCCAAGAACGGTGCCGGCAGTATGCGCGACGCGCAAAGCCTGCTCGATCAGGTCATCGCGTTCTGCGGGAAAGAGATCGATCCCGGCGCGGTGGAAGCGGTCCTCGGTATCGTCGGACAAAACGCACTGGCAAACTTTGTCGATAGCGTGATGCAAAGAGACGCCGCGGGATTACTGCAACAAGTTTCAGAGGTCGTTGCACACGGCAAGGACCTCGGTTACTTCTGCCGTGACCTTATCGAATATCTACGCAACCTGATGTTGGTGAAGGTGGCGGGCAATGCCGAATCGTTGTTGTCCGGGCAGACCGCGCACTTGGACACGCTCAAGAAACAGGCCGCTTCGTTCGAGCCGGATGAACTGCAACAGATGTTCCAGGTGTTGTCGAAAGCGGAAATGGAAATGAAACGCAGTTCTCTGCCACAGATTCTGTTTGAGATGGCGGTACTGCGGTTGACGGACGTTCGTCCCTTGCAGGAGATCGACGCGTTGATCGATAAGATCAATAGTATGGAAGGGCCCTCCACAACTGGAGGAGGAACACCGCAACCGGCGAGAGGTGAAGCGCCGCCGGTCAAAAAAGCTCCACCCGCTCCTGCACAATCCGCGCCGAAACGGCAGGACCCGGTCGAGCCGGTGGATCCTCCAAATGTGCCGGGAGACCGTCGTCAGGAGTCAACGGTCAACGAAATTTGCTCCGGCGCTTCGCCGGTGCCTCCCTCGTCAGGCGGCGAAGCGCCGCAGCTAAATTCAAACCAGGCAAACGTGCCGGAAGACCGTCGGCAGGCGTCAACGGTCAACAAGCTGCCTTCCTCGTCAGAGGCGTGGCAGAAAATCCGTTCCGCCGCCGGGGCGATCAAACGTCCGTTGGGAACCTATCTGGACAACTGCCAGTTGACGGCGCTCGACGCGAAAGAGATGCGTCTCAGTTTTCCCGATCCCTACACGATGGGCCTGGTTGAAAAGGAAGAAAATTTTGAAGCGTTGAAAGAAGCGGTGGCCGAGGTGTGCGGCAAGCCGGAACTAAAAATCACATTGCAGTTGGGAACAACCACAGCCGCTCCGGCGACAGATACCCCCGCTCCACCCGAGCCGGAACAACCGAAGGGCAAGGGATCTGCGAAAAGAGGCTCCGCAACCGAAGAGGAAATATTAAAAGACGCGCTGGACGTTTTCGGCGGTATTGTGATTCGTTGACCCTCTACCGAGGGCTCCTGCCCGGAGGGGGGGCTTGCTGACAGTTGACAGCATTGGGTAATCGTTGAGCACAAGCAGGAAATCCCCGCTGATATTTTGCTGACTGTTAATGGTGGAAGATGACCGTTGAGCGCAGTTCAAAAATTGGGTCCAGCGTTACGCTGGCCAGCGGCGGTTCGCCGCAAAGGGAAAATTATGTTTAAAGGTATGGGCGACATGCTCAAGCAGGCGTCGCAGATGAAAGAAAAGATGGCCGAAATGCAGGAGGCTCTCGCCAAACAACAGGTCGAAGCATCCACCGGCGGCGGTATGGTGAAAGTCACCGCCAACGGCAACAACGAAATTCTGCACATCCACATCGACGAAGAACTGATCAACATGAAGGACCGCGCCATTCTGGAAGACCTGGTCGCCGGCGCTATCAACGAAGTGCACCGCAAGGTGAAAGACCTGGCGCAGGCAGAAATGACCAAACTCACCGGCGGTATAAAAATCCCCGGTCTCTTTCCCTGAGCGGACAACCTCCTACCCTATAGATTCCCATGAAACGACCCGCCGCGGTTAAAGAACTGATCGAAGAATTGAAACGCCTGCCGGGCATCGGCCAGAAGACGGCGGAGCGCCTTTCGTTTTACCTGATGCGCGGCGACAAGGAGCGGGTGGAAAACCTGGCGCGCACTATCCTCAACATCAAAGAGAAGGTCATTCTCTGCTCCAACTGCCACGGCATCACCGAAATGGACCCGTGCGACATCTGCCAGGACCCGAGACGGGACCATCATCAGATCTGCGTGGTGGAGGAGCCGTACGATGTGTACGTGATCGAGAATATGGGCGACTACAAAGGCGAGTACCACGTGCTGATGGGGGTAATCTCGCCGCTCGACGGTATCGGGCCGCAGGACTTGACCACTGAGGATTTGAAAGCGAAGGTGAGCCGAAACGGCACCCGCGAAGTGATCCTGGCGACCAATCCGGACATGGAGGGGGAATCGACCGCTATCTATATCGCCCGTATGCTGAAAGGCGCCGGGGTGAAAGTGACCCGAATCGCGCGTGGCCTGCCGGTCGGCGGGGATATCGAGTACGCTGACCCGGTGACGCTCAAAAAATCCATGGAAGGCCGCATGGAAATTGACACTTGACCGGGGGCTGAAATTTCCTTAAATTAGGGAACCTTGGACCCAAATCCAACTGAATCCAAATACCATTCCGGAGTGGCTCAATGGTAGAGCAGTCGGCTGTTAACCGACGGGTTACAAGTTCGAATCTTGTCTCCGGAGCCAGATATGAAAAACCCGCCATCCCCTTTCGGGAGGCGGGTTTTTTGCTCTCTGCCCCAGAGGGGGAATTGGCTGAACGTTGACTCCCAGAGAGAATCGTTGGGCGCAATTCTCCTAACGATGCGAGGCTTTAACGGTGTCGGCGTTGTTGCATCCTTCGTTTGAATTGCTGGCGCTGTTGCGGCGTCCTGTTCCGGAATTTCCGTTTCATCGACTGCTTTCGGTTTTGGTGTCTTAGGAATTGTTTTCTTTTATCCGGCGGCAGACTTTTCCAGCGTTTTTGCAATTGCCGTTTTTTATCCGGCGGCAGGTTGTTGAACCATTTGCGGGAGCGGCGCAACTGTTTGCGTTGCTCTGGCGGCAGTTTGCTGAAGCGATCGAATTTTTTGCGGACCTGCTGGCGCTGTTGCGGCGTCATCCGTTTCCAGGTCTTCATCCGCCGTTTCATGTTCTGGCGCTGTTGCGGTGTGAGTTGACCCCAACGGTGGGCGCCTTTTTTCAGCCGCGCCTGTTTGTTTGGCGGCAGTTGATCCCACCGCTGTGCGAACGGCTTCAGTACTTTTTGCTCATCAGGAGTCAGCCGATCCCAAGGCACTCGGGACTCCTGTGCCCAACCGGTACCCGGCAGGATAATCCAACACACGCAAACCACCAGCAGGGCTGCTGAAAATTTATTTTTGTTTTTCATTTTCATATTCTTGTTCCTGATCGGTAATGGCAATTTGTTCCAGTTCTTCCGGATCGATCCACTCACCGTCATCCATTTCCCAGTCTCCTAAAAATTCCAGGAGTTCGAGGGTCGGTCTTTCAGCTTCTTCCGGTGGAAGCGCCTGCCGAACCTGCCCCGTTTCTTGCGTCCATGCCGGGGAACTTGACAATCCCAGCAGGAGGATCACGCTCCACAGGCACGCCTTACCCGGCGGCATCAATGTTTTCCTCAGCCAGCCAGGCATAGAATTCGAGACCGTCATAAAACTCCAGGTTGTCTTCAGCGGCCAGCAGGTCGATGTCCTCCAACGGAGGGACGGTACCGTTGGGTTGTTTCATGTAAATCGTAAGCCCCAGTACCAGGATACATGCGGTGGCCCAACCGACTGCCGGCAGGGTGAACCATTGCCGGATGTCAAAACCCTTGC
>QIDN01000436.1 GCA_003229345.1 Nitrospirota bacterium
AAGGAAGGACAGGGCATCGACCACTTGCTCGAAATGATTCTTCTGCAGGCCGAGGTCATGGAATTAAAAGCGAACCCAAAAGTCGGCGCTCGCGGTGTCATCATCGAATCGCACCTGGACAAAGGCCGGGGTCCGGTAGCGACTCTGATGATCCAAAAAGGCCATCTCAAAATAGGCGATCCGTTTATTGCCGGAAACTATTTTGGTAAGGTACGCGCCATGGTGAACGATCAGGGCAAGGAAATCCAACAGGCTTCTCTGAGTACACCGATAGAAGTCATCGGCCTTCCAGAAGTTCCGACTCCCGGCGACACCTTTTTGGTGGTGCAGGACGAAAAGCGGGCCCGCCAGCTCAGCAACCTGAAGATTCAACGGAAACGCGAATCCATCCTGTCCCAGAAACCCCGTATCACCATGGAAGACTTGCATCAGCAAATCGTCGAAGGAAAAATCCACGAGTTGAATCTGATTATCAAGGCCGATGTCCAGGGCTCCATCCAGGCCGTTCAGGAAGCCTTCAACAAACTGGAGACCGATAGAGTACGGGTAAAAATCATTCACGACGCGGTGGGGGGAATCACCGAATCGGATATTCTTTTGGCCAGCGCTTCCAACGCCATCATCATCGGATTCAACGTGCGGCCCACTTTCAAAGCCGAGGCCATGGCCGCTAAGGAAAAAGTGGACTTGCGGCTGTACAGCATTATTTACGAGGCCATCGAAGATGTCCAAAAAGCCTTGGAAGGTCTGCTCGAGCCCACCTTCCGCGAGAAAATCATGGGACGGGCCGAGGTGCGAAAGGTATTTTCCATGCCAAAAATCGGCGTTATTGCCGGGTGCCAGGTTATTTCCGGAATCCTCGAACGCAACAGCCAAGCCCGGCTAGTCAGGGACAATGTAGTTGTTTACGAAGGCAGAATTCAATCTCTGAGACGTTTCAAGGACGATGTCAAGGAGGTCGCATCGGGTTACGAATGTGGCTTGGCTCTGGACAAGTATCAGGACTTGAAGCAGGGAGATATCGTCGAGCCATATATTCTGGAAGAAGTGGCGCCTTGATCGCCGATTTAGAAACCAGAGGAACCACCATGAATATCGGGTATTGTTCATTGAGGTTTTATTTGCACGGCAACAACTCCTTGAAGGGCAAACGGAAGGTCATACGATCCATCAAGGACCGGCTGAAGAATAAATTCAACGTATCCGTAGCCGAAGTGGGCGATCAAGACGTTTGGCAAAACATTCACCTGGGAATCGCCGCGGTCAATTCGGACGCTCAATATCTGGATGGACTGTTCAAGCACGTGGTGAATTTCGTCGACAACATGCACTTGGCAGAAATGACTGACTGCCAAACAGAAATCATCAATGTCAACAATAGCTACGCGGATTAAGGGACAATAGAAAAAGCGTTATGTTTCGATTCAAACGATCACAGCGAGTTCAGGAACTGATCCATGAGGAAATCTCCAAACTGATTCAACATGGTTTGAAGGATCCTCGTATTGGCTTCGTGACCGTCACTCGGATCGAGTTGAGCGACGACCTCAAGAATGCCAGGGTGTATGTCAGCATTATGGGCAGTGAAGAAGAAAGGGAGAGTTCCATCGAAGGGCTGAACAGTGCCAAGGGATACCTCCGGAGCTGTCTCGGTAAGAACCTGTACCTGAAGCGTATCCCCGAGTTGCACTTCAAGCTGGACGCAGCGGCCGACCATGTCGAAAAAATCACCAAAATCATCGGTGACTGGAACCATGAATAATATCCTGAATCTATACAAGCCCGTGGGCCCCTCCTCCTTTTTTATGGTGCAATCCGTCAAAAGGACACTCAAGGTCAAAAAAGCGGGCCACATCGGCACTCTCGACCCCAAAGCCGAGGGGGTACTTCCGATCTGCCTCGATCAATCTACGCGTCTGATCCAGTTTCTGGTCAGTCTTCCAAAGGTCTATCTGGCCACCATGACCCTTGGAATTGCGACAGATACACAGGATGCCACCGGTCGGGTGCTGTCCACCGGAGACGCCAGCCACATCACCGAACAACAGGTCCGGGATATTCTGGCCGGTTTTCAGGGAGAGCAGCAGCAGATTCCCCCCATGTATTCGGCCAAGAAGAAAAACGGGGTTCCTCTGTACAAGTTAGCGAGAAATGGCATAATAATCGAAAGAAAGCCGGTAACCCTGCAGATTTATTCCATAGATTTCCTTAAAAAAGAGGACAATCAGGTCGTCTTCAGGGTAAAATGCTCCGCAGGAACGTATATCCGCACCCTGTGTCATGATATCGGTGAGACCCTCGGTTGCGGGGCGCATATGTCTCAACTGGTTCGGGAGCAAGTCGGCCAGTTCGATGTGCAGTCTTCACTGACCATTGAGGAGTTGAGCCAGGCCCAGGATAATGGGACATTGGCCCAAAAGTTGTTGGAGACGGAAACTGTCCTGGATTTTCTTCCGGAGATCAAAGTCACCCAGGATTATGCCGCATCCATCGCCCACGGCAAGCCATTAACTAAAAGCGCGGTGATGGAAATACCTGAGCATTTCCGGCTTGGCATGAACCTCCGGATCACTGGAGAAGACGGCCGGATTGCCGCAATCGTCGAACCGATGGTTGATGAAGAGGGGTTTCAAAAACTGGACCCCAAAGACACTGCATTTAAATTGAAACGAGTACTGGTTTAGAAGTAACCCTATTTATTTTTAATGAATAATGGGAGATGTTGCGGTTGGAATGTTTTCGCAGGGAAGATTCCCTACGAAGAATTTTTTCTACGAAAACATTCAACAACCCCTCCCATCACAGACCGAAAGAGGAGGTTTTTACATGTCATTTACCAAAGAATTTAAAACCAATATTATCACCAAGTACCAAGTTAATGAGAAAGATACCGGATCCTCAGAGGTCCAGATCGCGCTGTTGACCGAACGATTGAATTATTTGAATGATCATTTCAAAACCCACGGCAAGGATCACCATTCCCGCTATGGCTTAATTCGCATGGTCAACAGAAGGCGGAAACTTCTGGACTATCTCAAAAGAGAGGATGCCCAACGGTATCAGACTATCATCAAAGAATTGGGCATCCGCAGATAAATTAGAATCCTACCTATAGGATCAAGAAAATTGGAGAGTATTGAATGCAAGAACATAAAGTAGAGATAGATCTCGATGGAAAAACCCTTTCGCTCGAATCGGGCTGGTTGGCCAAACAAGCTAACGGATGCGTCGTCGTGCGATATGGAGATACCATGGTGCTGGTTTCAGCCACCATGGCGAAAAGTGCACGGGAAGGGATCGATTTTTTCCCCCTCACTGTAGATTATCGTGAAAAAACCTATGCCGCAGGACGTATTCCCGGCGGCTATCTAAAACGGGAAGCACGGCCCGGCGATCTGGAAACCCTGACCTGCCGGTTGATTGACCGGCCGATTCGACCGATGTTTCCCAAAGAATTCCGTAACGAAACCCAAATCGTCTGTTTCGTCGTTTCTCACGATCAGGAAAATTCTCCCGATGTGAACGCCATCTCCGGCGCTTCCGCCGCACTATTGGTGTCCGACATTCCCTTTGAAAATCCGGTTGCCGGCGTACGCGTGGGAAGAAAAGATGGAGCCTTTATCATCAACCCGACCTATGAAGAGACCCAGGCCAGCGACCTCACCCTGGTGATGGCCGGCACCGCCGATGCCATCGTCATGGTCGAAGCCGGGGCCAACGAGCTCAGCGAGGAAGTCATGATGAACGCGCTGGAATATGGGCACGGTTTCATCAAAAAAATCGTGGAAGGCCAGATCAAACTCCGGGAAATGATGGGCAAGGAAAAAACCGTCGTCGAAGCAGCGGAAACCGATCAGGACCTGGCCAAGAAGGTAACCGAAGCAACCCGACCGGGCTTGGCCGATGCCATGCGCATCGCTGGCAAGCAAGAGCGGAGCGACGCAACCGCCGCGGTCAAGGAAGCCATGACCGCTCAGTTCAATCCCGATGCCGATGAAGACCTTAAAAAGACGTTGGGCGAGATTTTTCATGACGTTGAAAAGGAAGCCATGCGCAGTATGATCCTGGACGAGAAAAAACGGATCGATGGGCGGAACCTCGACGAGGTCCGCCAAATCACCTGCCAGGTCGGTTATCTACCGCGCGTGCACGGGTCTTCCGTCTTCACCCGCGGTGAAACCCAGGCGCTGGTCACCACCACGCTGGGAACCAGCTCGGACGAGCAACGGCTGGATAGTCTGGAGTTCAAGGGCACGAAATCCTTTCTGCTTCATTACAATTTTCCAGCCTTTTGTACCGGAGAAGTTAAGTTTCTATCGGGTCCCGGTCGAAGGGAAATCGGTCACGGTATGCTGGCCGAACGCGCCCTCACCCCGATGCTCCCCGACAAGGAAGTCTTTCCCTACACCATCCGTATCGTTTCCGACATTTTGGAATCGAACGGCTCCTCCTCCATGGCTTCCGTATGCGGCGGATCTCTGTCGATGATGGATGCCGGCGTTCCCATCAAAGCCCCGGTTGCGGGGATTGCCATGGGATTGATCAAGGAGGGTGACCGAGTGGCCATCCTGTCCGATATTCTGGGCACGGAGGATCATT
>QIDN01000022.1 GCA_003229345.1 Nitrospirota bacterium
AATTTGGCCCCGGACTTTATCTAACGGGAGCGTCTGCCCCGGAAAAATTTTATCAACTTTAATGATATGCAATCCATAAGGAGTTTCAACCAAGCCGCTGACCTCTCCCTCTTTCAAAAGGAAAGCCGCCTTTTCAAATTCGGGCACCATTTTGCCGCGTTCAATCTCACCCAAATCTCCCCCGGTGCTGGCGGAAATATCTTCAGAAAACTCTTTAGCCACCGCAATAAAATCCCCACCCGACCGGATTTTCTTCAAAGCCAGGCGGGCTTTCTTTTTTTTAAAACGCTTATCCTCTTCCAACAACGTGTCATCCATTAAAAACAGGATGTGCCGCAAATGAAGCTTCTCCGGAAGCCAGTACTCTTTGAGATGCTGATTATAATATCCCTCGATTTCCTCATTGCTTACAGTAACTCTCTTGCGGACTTCGTAGCCTACCACCCTACTTATTAAGATTTGGTTGCGGATTTTATCTTTATAGTCCTCCAGGGATTTGAATTCAGCCTGAAGCATCTTCTCCAAATCCCCGTCATTAAGACCATTGGTGCGTTTGATTTCATCGATAGCTTTGGACACACTTGCCTCATCCACCCCCAAATTAAGTTTTCCAGCAGCATCAACTAAAAGCCTTTCCTCGATCATGCGCTTCAATTCTTCGTACATCACCTCTTCCTGAGAGGGCATGGGCTGTACATTCATTTTCTGAAGACTCATCATTTTCACAACGGTTCTCTCCTCCAACTCGCTCTGAGTGATGATTTTGTCATTCACTTTGGCAATAATGCGATCAACGGTTTTGGAGAATCCCTGAACCACAGGAAAAACAGTCCAAACCAAACCCAAAAAGCAGCAGCAAAACCAAAGATTAAATTGTTTCCAGGATTTCATATTTTATAACTATTTCCGATTTCTTTTTAATTTCTTCCACCCACTTGTGAAAAGCCTGCTCCTGAGCTTCGTGCAACAGTGTGGTGTGAATTTTCTTTTTGGATTCTTCAAAGCTCATCTTTCGCTCCGGCTTCTTATCCACAACCTTGAAGATATGTACACCAAAAGGAGTTCGAATGATGTCGCTCACTTTATTGACCTTGAGTTTGAATACATCGTCAAACCACTTGGGCATTTGTCCAGCCTCAAAATAACCCATATCCCCGCCCGTCTTGCCTTCAGGACTCGTTGAATATTGTTTCGCTAATTCAGAAAACGATTTCCCCTTGCGAATCAGCTTTGAAATCCTTCTCGCCTCATCCTCGGTCTCAACCAGAATATGAAGAGTACGAACCTGCTCGCCTTTTTGGAATTCCTCCATATGCTGCTTGAAGTAATTCAATAACTGCTCTTCATTGATTTCAATCTTGCGATTTATTACTTCTTCGATCAATTTCTTGATCAGCAGATGAGCCTTCAATTTATTTTCCCACTGAGATCTCGAGATTTCCTCTATATCCAGAGCCCGTTGAAAAGTGCTTTCTTTATAACCTTCTTTCGCTTGATCGAGGTATTTTTCAAATTCCCCAGAAGAAACCCTGACGTCTTGCCGGATTGCCTCCTGATGGAGCAAACTTTCTTGAATCAATTCATTGAGAATGTTGCTCTTCAACCAAATTTTCTGATTCGCCTCCAAGGTATCATTTTTCTCAACCCGGTATTTTCTTTTCGACCATTTCAGCTCGTTCTCAAAATCTTCACGCGTGATGACCTCCTTATTGACAATAGCCACCACGTCGGCCCCATTCTCCACCTCTTCGTTTTCATCGGAACCACATCCTTTTAATAAAACAGCAATGACAATAATGATGCAGATTTCCAAAGCAATCAGGCAAAACTCCCAAATAGCTTTTTTACTTTCTCTTTTCATAGGCTCAATCTTCATCCAGGCAGTTCATTAGTTTTTTCAAATAAGAGCAAATCAACTCTGAATCCTCTTTCCATCCCTTATTTTTTAATTTCAAAATAAGATGGTATTCAGAAACCAGCTGCATTCTTGAGTCAAGAATTTCCATTAACTTGTGAGTTAAGAGCCGGGTGGAAGAACCGATAGTCAAAGTGATTTCATTTTGCTTCAACTGAATCTTGGAGATACCGAGCCTTTGGCAGTACAATTTGATTTCCAGCAATGCCAGTAACTTCTCCACCTCTTCCGGGAATTGACCGTAGCGGTCGGTCAATTCAACCTTAAGGGTCTCCAACGCTTCAAATGCATCCAAAAGTTGCAGCCGACGGTAAATCTCAAGCCTCTGATTCAAATCGGAAACATAATCCTTTGGAACGTAACCTTTGATTTCCAGATTGATTTCGGGCTCAATTTTGGACTCAATTTTCTGCCCTTTCATTTCCCGAATTGTTTCCTCCATCATTTTACAATACAAATCGAAGCCGATGGCGGAAATATGACCCGATTGATTATGGCCCAACATGTTACCGGTGCCTCGAATTTCCATATCCCGGGCGGCCAACTCGAAGCCGGCTCCCAGATCGCTCATTTCCTCGATGGCGGTTAGACGTTTGCGCGCATCCTCGCTGATGGCCAAGGCTCCCGGAATGAGAAGATAGGCGTATGCCTGATGCTTGTAACGTCCTACCCGCCCTCTCAACTGATACAGTTGCGCCAGGCCGAACTGGTCGGCCCGGTTGATGACGATGGTATTAGCGGAAGGAATGTCCAGGCCCGACTCAATGATGGAGGTGCACAACAAGAGATCGATTTCCTTTTCGATGAACTGCTTCATCACCTTCTCCAGCATTCTTTCCTGAAGCTGGCCGTGGGCGATTCCTATGGTGACTTCCGGAACAATTCTCTTGATCATTGCAGCAGTCGAATGAATACTTTGAACCTTGTTGTGCACGAAATATATCTGCCCGCCGCGATCCTTTTCCCGGAGAAGGGCTTCGCGAATAAGCTCTTCATCAAATTTCCGGACATAGGTTTTAATCGACAAACGGTCGCTGGGAGGGGTTTCGATAACACTCAAATCCCGCACACCCATCAGTGAAAAGTGAAGGGTCCGGGGAATCGGAGTCGCGCTCAGGGTGAGTACGTCTACCGAAGCCCTCAGTTCCTTCAATCGCTCCTTATGTTTGACCCCAAACCGCTGTTCCTCATCAACGATCACCAGACCCAGGTCAGCGAACAGTACATCCTTGGACAACAAACGGTGGGTCCCGACGAGGATATCCACCTTCCCTTCCTTTAATCTTTTGAGAGTTTCTTTCTGCTCGCGGGGAGTGCGGAACCGACTGACCATTTCCACTTGCACCGGATGCATATGAAACCGCTCCTGGAAGGTGAGCCAATGCTGCTGAGCCAATATGGTGGTGGGCACCAACACAGCGACCTGCTTTTTATCCAACACGGCACTGAAAGCCGCGCGCATGGCCACCTCGGTTTTACCGTAACCCACGTCACCGCATATCAAACGGTCCATAGGTTTCTCCTGTCCGAGGTCTTCCATGACATCTTCAATGGCTTTCATCTGATCCTCGGTTTCAACATATTCAAACGAGTCCGCGAAATCCTGCATATGAACTGAATTATTTGAATAAACGTGCCCCTTCGTCATTTCCCGGGACGCGTAAACTTTCAAAAGCTCGCCCGCCATCTCCTTCAGGGAGTCTTTTATTTTTTTCTTTTGACGCTTCCATTGAGTACCGCCCAACTGACTCAGAGGAGGATTCTCTTCACCGCTTCCCATATATTTCTGAATGGCCGCCAAACCATCCATCGGAATGTAAAGTTTCTGGTCGTCGGCATAAAATATTTCCAGGAACTCCCCTCCCCCTATACCGGTCGTCAACTCCTTCGTCCGGGTGTATTGGCCGATACCGTAATCCACATGCACCAACAAATCTCCCGCCTTCAAATCCTTGAAGCCACGCTGGAAAACAGTCGAGCGCGACTTCCGGCGATAGCGGTGCTTGTGAGTCCGGCCGAATATTTCATGTTCGGCAACAAATATGGTTTTCATTCCAGAAAACTGAAATCCCTGGCTGATAAAACCGAGCTCTACCGGAAGGTTCAATTCCTTATCCACCAACAACTCATTCATGCGATGGACATGCCCTTTGGTCGGCGCAGCCACTGAAACTTCATAGCCTTTATCGATCCATTCCCCGGCATGACGCGCAAAGAGATCGAATTTGCCCTGAAATGAGGGGATCGGCTTGACCTGAAACCGCTTGGAGTTTTCTGCGCCGTCCGAAAGGCTCAAGGTATTCAGAATCGCATGAGGCCGTGATTCAATTTCCTTCAAAAATGTTTGGGTGGAGAGATACAGATGGTCGGGCTCCGCAGCGACATCGCCCCGGTCCACACACCGGTGATATTCATCGCGAACCAACTCTCCAAACTGATCGCATTTTTCCTTTAATAATTCCAGATCGTCCAGAACGATTAAAGTATTTTCAGGAAGATAATCGAAGAGGCTTTCCCTTTTCTCAAAAAAGAAGGGCGCCAGCATTTCCATCCCGGAAAAACTTTTTAAATTCCGAAGTTTTTCCACCAGCTCATCGAAACGCGAAGAATTAACCTCATGGTCGCGGCCGTATTGAAGGATTTTGTCGACGCCTCCTTGCAGATCCTTTTCGGTCA
>QIDN01000055.1 GCA_003229345.1 Nitrospirota bacterium
AAAAACTGCTTATTTAACCGCCCTGATTCTCTCCTTCAGCTTATTCATTGCCGCTTGAATATGAGCACCCTTGTGGCGGGCGCCCAATCAGCCTGAAAACCCCTCACTTAAAAAATTGCACAACCGATAAAGCTGGTTTACCATTGATAATAAGGGTCATACCCTTTTCCAAGCTAATATCGCTTTAATGCCAGCAATTCCTATCGTTCTCTTTTAGGGGCAAGTGTGGGTGATTCAGTGAAAAAAAAAGAAATATGGCTACTGAGAAATCTGGAAAGCCTTCTCATTCTGATCATTCTTATAAGCGTGATGCTTATAAATTTTTTCATTTATTCCAAGGTCGCTTTTCTTAATTTTTATTATCTGCCCGTTATCATTGGAGGCTATTACCTCGGGAGACGGCTGGCTGTATTGGGAGCTTTTTTCACCATTCTTATGGTCTGGGTTTTTGTGCTTGCCAACGAGGAAATCTATCTCTTCAACAGTACGAAGTTTGATCTTTATTTTAATCTTACTGTTTGGGGTGGATTTCTCGTGATTACGGGCTGGGTAATCGGTTACCTGGCAGAAAAACTCAGAGAGGATCTCGACAACAGCAACCAGCTTCGGGTGGAGTTAGAACGCAGTAACGAGGACTTGGAGGATTTTGCCTTCATTGCCGCACATGACCTACAGGAACCCTTGCGCAAAATCCACGTTTTTGGGGATTTGTTGAAACAATCTTCTGTTGAGCAATCAAATCCCAAAAGCCAAAGAAATATGGACCGCATGTTGGCTTCCACCAAACGCGCACAAACTTATCTCAACGATTTATTAAGCTACTCTCAAATTAGATCCAAATCGCAGCCCACCACTCCTGTAAATTTAAACGAACTCATTAAAAATGTGTTGCTTCACTTCAGCCTGATCATCAACAAAACGAAGGCACAAGTGGAAACCGGTGCTTTACCTACTGTGATTGCTGATCCATATATGATGAGACAGCTGTTTCAAAACCTGATTGGAAATGCTTTGAAATTCGCCAAAGCCGGACAATCTCCAAAGATCAGGATCTACAGTCGTCCTAGTGACAACGGATTCTTTGAGCTTGTTGTTCAGGATGAGGGAATTGGGTTTAATACTTCCTATTTAAATAATATGGTCAAGCCCTTCAAGAAACTTCATGGAAAAGACCAATATGCAGGAGGCGGCATGGGACTTACCATCTGTATGAAAGTTGTAAGGGTTCATGGAGGCCGGCTGACGGCAAACAGCAAACCCGGGGAAGGCGCTCAGTTCATCATCCATCTCCCCAAAAATTCGGGTAAGGGCTAACAATCCACTACAACGAAGAAACTTTCAAGCTCCTAACATGCGGGATTATGCGTGCCGGTAATATCAAAAATGCCCTTACGGCGGCACAGACTGGAAATACTGTCTTCGCCTCGGAGACCTTCCAGGACAATGCGGATCTTCTCTTCTGAGGAATACTTCGTGCGGGTTCTACGGCAAATATCTTTAACGACTGATTCACTAAACACTTTCTTCATCACAAATCCCTCCTTTAAAGGAAAGTTTATCAGAAAGTGTCTCTTAACTACTTACCTCAAATGGTCCTCTTTGCTCTGACGGGAAACAGTCAGGTAGTGTCTCTAGAAAACGGACATGCTTTCAATCTTCCTGCTTATGTACGCGCAAGGGACATGCCGAGCGATGCAACATAAAATCCATATCGGATGTAGTACTCTATTTTCAAAAAACCGAAGCATTTTATCGGTGTAGGGTGTATTCACGGTTGGCAGGAAAGGGATGTTCGATGACTGTTGATTGACCGTCGGACCAGCGGACCTCTACTCTTTGGATTTTAGTGTTCGCGCCCAAGCCAAAATGCGTCATCGGGGCATCGAACGAGCGGTACCCTCCGCTGGCCTTGATCTCCCGCATCTGGTGTCGCTTACCCTCTGGCCCGTAATGGATGGTCACCCGGCATCCGATGCAAAACCGATTGCCTTTGCTATCTCGCAATTTAAAAACCACACTGCTGTTGCGGGTCTCGTTGTTGCGATACACTTTAAACGGACCGTACTGGGTGTTAGCAATGATATCCAAGTCACCGTCGTTGTCGATATCGATATACGTATAGGCGGAACTATGATCCAAATCCTCCAGACCGAATTCCTTCTCCGCCGCTTTAAATGTCTTACCCTGTTGGTTATGGAAAAAATTATTGGTGGCGAACTCCTGGGTGATCAATACACCATTGACTACGTACAAATCCTGCCACTCGTCGTTGTCCAGATCGGCGAAGCGCGCATTCCAACTCCACTCCGCCGTTTCCACATGAGCATCCTTGGACACATCCTGAAATTGAACGCCCGGCATGCCCTGCAGTAATATATTCGACATCGACCGCAAAGGAATCTCCGCGCTGGTATCCAGATGCACCGCCTTCGGAATAAAATACTTTTCGCATAACTTCTTCGGCATGACATGACCCGGCGCAATCTTATCGCACAACGCGGGATCCTCCCTGCGTGTGGCGGTCAACGCCAGACGCGTTACCATGCATTCACCCACCATCTCTCGACTCTCAAAAACACTGCATCGCTCGGATGGGTCCTGCTTTTCGGGATTCAACAACGTCACCAGCCTCACAAGATCGTGGCATTCGCCACGCTTCAATACCGTATCTTTAGCATCACAGAAACTCCGCCCCGCCTCCTGCATCACACTCCCAAAAATGTTGGACACCACATCGATTCCCTTACTGAACCCAATGTTGGCAAGATACAAGTCCAGTTGCAGATCGTTATTAAAATCGGCCGTATCCATGCTCATCGTATTTTCCGTGGTTACCGGAACAACGCCGTCCTGCCTCGTGATTTTCTGAAAGCTACCTTTGCCCTGGCCTAAATAGTAGGTATCTGCAACCTGGTAATCGTTGCCGATCATCAAATCCGTCTTGCCGTCATCGTTGAAATCGGAAAACAACACCGTGTGGGTCTGCCCCGGCACGCCTTCCAGATCGCTGAGGGTAAATTTGAGATCGCGGTTGATCACCAGTTGATCAACCGACGTATCGATCGGTTTTCGAGTCAGCACACCTAAAAAATAATTACCGTTGACGATATCCAGAAATCCGTCGCGATTGACATCCCCGAACGCCGGAGCGGTGGTAACCAGGGCATTATTATTGGGTATTTTCAAAACAGGCCGCCGGCCTTTTGGACCCAACGGATTCAGCCATAAAAAGTTTTCCTCGTCGAATGCCGTTAGAAAAATATCGAGCCACCCGTCGTTATCCATATCCACCAAGGCCACCGTGATGCCCTGCTTACCGGAAAACTCTTTTGGAATCCCATCCAACCGCTTAAACTTTCTTCCGTTGACGTTCTGGTACAGTTCAAAGCCGTTGTCCGTCGCCACCGTCACATCCACCCAACCGTCCTTATTGAAATCCCCCGAAGCAATCCCCCGTCCGAAAAACAAGGGATCGTAAAAAATTTCCGGAGTCAGCCGGTTGGAATAAGTGATTCCCCAGTCCGGACCCAACTTTTTCGAAAAAGGCGCACTGCCGCGGTTTCTCTTGTGAAAGGAAGTAAATCGAACCTCGACATCATCAATTTTCAGAAAGGGTTTGGAAACACGGGCACGCGTCGGATCAATGCCCATGAGTCCGTCCGCATCCGGCGAAGAAACCGGGTCCGGGGTGTTAGGCATTGTCTCCGACTCCTCGGCGATAAAAGTATCGTATTGTTCCAACCATTGGATGTACTTGTGGTCGGAATATGCCTGCGCCGAATAGCCCAAGCCAATACCAAGCACCACGATAATGAAATACAACTGCACCGCCATTTTCAACGAAAAGGTGCGGTACACGATCAACGCACTGTAGATACTGAATGTTCCCAACGTGAATAACAGCGTCATCACCAATCCGTCCGCCAGGCGCGACATCATCAATGCCTGCGTCAGCATCAGGTCGAACGCGATGGGCAACGGCATGAAGGTGCCCATGAAGGAAATCACTGCCAGAGTACCCACGGTCGGCTCCATGCCGATGAACTTGTCAAAACTCCACAGATGCATCACCACCGCGCCCAAGAACCCGGCCAATAACATCAGAGGAAAAGTGCGGATAAAAATGTACGAAAAGTTTTTCCAGTAATCCCGGACCGCGCTTTTGAAAGCATTACCCCAGGAATCCGCATCTAATTTTATCTCACACATTTCTTCCGCGGCGGCCATGGCGGCCTGCTTCGCCCGGTTCAGATCCTTCCTGGAGATCAACGGAACAATCAACAACACCAGCACAAACGTCGCGCCTAGTTTCAGCAGAGCCATGTGCAACGGAAAAATTGAAAATAACATGGTAAGGACAACGATATTCAACGTTGGCGAACTGAACATCACCGCCAGCGCGGTTTCCATCTTGCTCCCCGCCTCGTAGAGGCCCTTGGCTATTGGGGCGACGCAATTGACACATACGCCCAGCGGCGTACCCACCAGCATGCCCATCAAACTGTTTTTGAAACGGCGGTCGGAAGTTTGCTTCGGCAGGTAGGACAGCAAAGTCAAAAACGCGCCCGCGAGAATCAGCCCGAACGCC
>QIDN01000214.1 GCA_003229345.1 Nitrospirota bacterium
AGCGGGTCCGCCGGTGATTCTCGCCTTCGGCGACAGCCTCACCGCCGGTTCCGGCGTGGATCCCAAGGCCAGTTATCCCGCCCGGCTCCAGCGCCTGCTCGACGAAAAAGGCTATCATTATAAGGTGATCAACGCCGGAGTTTCGGGCGATACCAGCGCCGGTGGGGCGTCGCGTATCCGTTGGGTGCTCCAGCATGAGCCGGAGATCGTCATCATCGAACTGGGGGCCAACGACGGCCTGCGCGGTCTGCCGATCAGCGAGATGCGCAAAAACCTGGGCAAGATCATCGAAGCCTGTCAGAAGAAAGGCGCGAAGGTTCTCTTGGCGGGGATGGAGATCACCCCCAACCTTGGGGCCGAGTACAGCAGTGAGTTTCGCGAATCGTTCACACTGTTGGCGGAGCAGTATAAAGTCCCCCTCATCCCATTCTTTCTGGAAAACGTCGCCGCGCAACCCGAACTCACCCAACCCGACGGCGTTCATCCCCTCGCCAACGGCTACGCCATCGTCACCCAAACCGTCTTCCAATACCTCGAACCAATGTTGAGAAAAAAGTAGAGAGCTTTGACCTCTTTGATTTCATGCTTTTTCTTTCCTCGATTACATCTTTTAAAAAATCTTCTATCCATTCTTTTAGCTCTTCTTTGGTTGCGCTCGGCTTGTCTTCCTCCCAGACAAAATATTCTTCAACGCTGGCAAGGTCGTTCTCATCCCAAAGCTGTATCTCAATCTCGGATAAATAGTTGGTTCCCCCTCGATTTCTATTTAATTCGGTTCTTCTCCGATTAATTCCGACCCTTGTTAAGTCGTCTTTATATTTGTCCAAGAGAGCGAGTGTAAGATTAAGAATTTCTTTCTCGAAGTCTAGACGGGCTTGGGTCATAAAATTATTTGCACTCCTTCAAATACCCCATTAATTTTTGATAACAGGTTTTAGATTTGAGGATTTGAGTGGCGGTTTGGTATCCGCTATGCACGTCTTGGAAGCGGCCGAACAGATACCCCAGCGTCGCGGCTTGCCAGGCGATGAGGGGTGCGGCGGGTCCGCCTTTTCCCTGGAGTGCCTGTTCTCCCAGCTCGGCCACTTTCTCGCGGCCCGCGGAGATTTGCTTCACCGCTTCAAATGCTGCCTGAATCTGTTGCGCGGTTGCGGCCTCCAGCTCGCGCCTGACATCCAGTTTTTTCTCCTGCACGCCGACTTTGTTTAGATGGATGAACAATTTAGCGGTCTTGTGCACGCCATATAATATGGAACCTTCCATGCCGTTGCCGATCACGGCGATGTCCCAGCCACCCAACGGGGCGACGGCCAGCATGGATTTTTCATATCCCGGATGAAAGTAATTGGTGGCGAGGAAGTTGGATTTCGCTTTCAGCGGCATCAGCATTTTTTCCATGGTGGCCAGCATGGGACGCTTCACGATTTCGGTGCGCAGGTCTTTAAGTGCGTCCAGTTTCGGGTGAGTCTGTTGCGTGCCGAGGTAACCGAACCCGAATTTTTCGATCAGTGTTTTTCTCTGCTCAAAGGTCTGGTCCGCCGAAACCCCATAGTGGTTCGCCAGCAGGTCCTCGAAGGTGATGCCGAACTTAGGCGGCAAAGGTAAAGCCGAATGACCGTAAGCGGGCAGGTCCATTTCCGCCAGCAGGGGGATCGTGTAAAACGTGAAAATGGGCGTTCGCTCAAATCCGTCGAACGCCTCGGCGACCTGCACCAGTTTTTCAAGTTTGACCTCGTGCGTGACGGTAGTTGCATCAAGCGCTTTCCAGTAGCCGATATTCTCTTCCACGGTTTCCAGTTTCATGCGGGCGGCGATCAGGAACACCGCCGCACGTTCGCTTGATACCTCGTTATTTAAAATGAGGGACAACGCATCTTCCGCCTCGTCGCGGGTGAGATCCTTGCTCATTTTGGGTCCGGCGGCGATCTTTGCCAGATAGGATTTCATCCGCTCGTTGGGGTCGGATTGTGGGGAATTTGCGTTCATAAAGGCCGCAGCTCTGGTCCGTAAGGAAGTTTTGGAGTATGATAAGCGATCCGATTAACTCTTTCGATTATATGATGGAAACAGCCATTGAGGAACAATTAAGCGAGGTTTCCGCCGCCGTTCGCCCGGTCAGCGTGTTGCTGATCTACCCCAGCACCAGCGAGGTGGCGTTGGCCAACCTCGGATTTCAGCGGGTGTACAGCTTGCTGAATGCCATCGACGGGGTGACCTGCGACCGCTTCAGCCTGCCGCCGGGATGGGACACCGCCACGCCGCAACTAAAGTCGGATCAATTGCGCTCACACGATCTGGGCCGTCCTCCGATGGATTTCGACTTCATCGCGTTTTCCATTTCCTTCGAGCCGGATTACCTGAACACGGTGCTGATCCTCGACTATTTCGGCATTCCGCTGGATCGCAAACAGCGCGGACCGCAATACCCGTTGGTTGTTGCCGGGGGATCGGCGATGTTTATCAACCCGGAACCGCTGGCGGATATTCTCGACCTGTGCTTCATCGGCGAAGGCGAGGGCATGGTGGAACGGTTTTTTCATCACGTCACGCATACCCAATGGAGCGACCCGCGCGAACTATTAAAGGAACTGGCACAACAACCGGGTATCTATGTCCCAGAATATTACGAGCCGGTTTATGATGACGCAAAACAAATGGCACTCACAGCTGAGCCGTTTGTGGCCGAGCGCGTGGAGCGCCACTGGGTGCCGGAGGGTTCGCCGGAATTGTGCACGCATTCGGAACTGCACGAAGAGCAGACGGCGTTCAAGGACATGGCGTTGATGGAGGTGACGCGCGGGTGCATCTGGGCGTGCCGCTTCTGCACCGCTGGATTCATCTACCGTCCACCGCGCGAACCGGATCTGACGCAGACCTATAACTCGCTGGAGCGGGTATTGATCGATCAGGGAAAAGAGGCATCGACGATTGGCCTGGTGGGTCCGTCGGTGACCGATCATCCGCAATTGCTGGGTCTGGCGCGACGATTGGTGGGGGAGGGTAAAAAGCTTTCGTTTTCCTCCCTGCGTATGGAAACGCTGAATGATGAATTGGTCGACCTGATTATTAAGAGCGGACAGAAAACCCTGACGGTGGCGATCGATGCGCCGTCGGAGCGTATGCGCGATGTTATCAACAAATCGGCGAGTGACGATTTTGTCATCGACAAATGCCGCTTCCTGACCGAGAAGGGCATCCTGCATCTCAAAATTTATTCGATCATCGGCCTGCCGACGGAAACGGATGACGATATCGACCAGTTCATCCGCCTGATCGAAAATGTCCAAAAGGTGTATGTGGAGGCCTGCCGCAAACGCGGCAACATTGGTACAGTAACCATCGGTTTGAGTCCGCTGGTCCCGAAACCGGGCACGCCGTTTCAGTGGCACCCGATGGAGAACGTGCCGGTGCTGAAAAAGAGATTCATGAAAGTGCGCAAGGCCCTGGGTAAACTGCCGAATATTGAGCTCAGTTTCGGATCTCCCAACGAAGCGTATTTGCAAACCTACCTGTCGCGCGGAGACCGGCGGGCGTTGTCGTTCTTCCAGGAGTATCTCGCCAACGGCCACGATGAAAAAGCCGCGCTGCACAAAGCCGAACCGCATCCCGATCATGCGGTGTACCGTCAATTTGAAAAAGACGATCACCTGCCGTGGGACATTGTCGATCACGGGTACTTCCCGAAATTTCTCTGGCAGGATTACCAGCGCGCCCTACGCCACAAGCACACCCCCGTGTGCGACACTGCCACCTGCAAAATCTGCGGCATCTGTTGACGCCGGGAGATCCTCCATGGCCGAACCCATCGACTTTCGTAAAATGGAAAAACTGCCGGAGGGCTGCCGGTTCTTCGACGTGAACACACTATGGTATTTTCCCAACCGCTGGGCGGTGCGCCTCTTGTATCCGTTGCCCGTCTCAGCCAATAGCCTTACCCTGCTGGCGCTGGTGATGGGTCTGGTGGCTGCCGCGTTTTACGTTTCGAGCGCAGAGACGGCGCTGGTGTGGGGCGCGGCTTTCTTATATGGAAAACTTTTCCTTGATAACGTCGACGGCAACCTGGCGCGTCTGCGGGGGGAAGAGTCGCGTCTCGGCCGTTTTCTCGATTCGTTTTCCGATTTTGTAGTTTCCGTGGGGGTGTATGGCGCCATCACTTTTCGTATGGCGCAGGATTCTTCGAACCCCGGTTTCATCTGGGTGTTGGGATTCCTGGCTTTGGTGAGCAGTCTCCTGCAGTGCAGTTACTGGGTGTATTATTACGTGAGCTATACCGACTGGGTGGGGTCGTACCAGAAAAACCGTACGAATGAAATGGTGACGGCAGAGGACCGCAAAGCGGCGGAATCGGGTGAAATGCCCGGCGCCGTTTTTTTTCTTCAGAAATTTCACAATATCGCCTACGGCTGGCAGGATGCGCTGATCGCGGCGCTGGATCGTCTCAGCCGCGAGGCGGCGGATTATCAGGAAAACGAGGACCATCGAAAACGCTGGGTGGCCGACAAAATCTTTCTTACCCGGATGGGCCCCTTGTGCGTTTGCACCAATACCATGTTGCTGGTGGTGTTGTCATTATTGAACC
>QIDN01000342.1 GCA_003229345.1 Nitrospirota bacterium
GAGATGGCCTACGGCCAAGGTGGTGTAGCCCATCGCCCAGGCAATGGAAACCATAAGAGTGAACACCGCGAGCAGTGGCTCGGTGACGCGCCGGTAAAAAAGCATGAACAGCAGGGCCACGCCGGTCAGGGCATACTTCGAGGCATTTTTAACATCGGACTGGGTAGTGAACATTTCATCCGACGAGATCACTTCGCCGCCCGTCATCCCCACTTTGACCTCGGGAAAACCGGGAACCAGCTCACTGATGATCGCGCGAATCCCTTCAATCGCATTTTTGGACCCGGTAAAGTCGCCTTCGGTCTCCAGCGGATTGAGCAGGATGAACAGCAAACGCTCGTCATCGGACACCAGATACCCTTCCTCCCGTAAGGGGTGGTTCTCCTCCGCCAGAAAGGTTCCCCAAGGCGAACGGTACACCGCACCACCCTCCACATGCCGGGTCATTTGCCCAAGCAGGGAGATCAACAAACCAAGGTCCGCGGCATCGTCTTTTTCTTCTTCCTCATCCTCCGTGCCGAGAAAATCGGTGAGCAGGGTATCGACCACCCCGGTGCTGATTTCGCGGTTGAGACTCCTGAGAAGTGTGTTGAGTCCGGGCGAGGCATTCACCTGCGCCAGAAAGTTTTGGTGGGATTTTAGTTTGTCTGCCAACTGCTTCAGGGCGTCCGGCTCCAGGAACAACAGGGATTTATCCTTGAAATAACCGGTATCGACTTTGTAGTAAATTTCGGAAGATATCTCAGGCCGACTTTGTAACCGCTTCACCAATTGATCGGCAAATTGTTTCATGGCGTCGGGTTGCTCACCTTCGACGACGACAATCATGCCGTCGAAATCCTTGAAGCGTTCCCGGTATTGCTGGTACAACGCATGAAACTTCATGTCCTTGGAGATCAGATCTTCCCGGAGAGTATTGAACTGGAGATGCGTGGCCGTAAACCACAAACTGAGAGCCGCCACAATCAGAGAAACCGATAGGACCCACCAAGGATGGTAGTAGGCCAGAGTCTCAAAGGCGGTAAACACCCGGTCCAGGAATCCGGATTTGGAAGAGGGGGATAACTTTTTTGGCGGAACGGTTGGACCCATAAAAGCACAAAAATTAATTAAATCCCAGAATGGGGTTTTATGGAAAGTATTGTAAAAAAACAGTATAGCAGGTCAGATGGAAGGGGCAGAGAATTTTTGCCTGCGAGGGCAGGTGCCGCGCAAACTAAAAACTGAAACCCAGGCTGAACACATGGGCATTGGTCCCTACGTTGCGGCCTTTGATGCCGGAATTGGACAAGTGCCAGAGGCGGTAATTAAAATTCAGGGCGGTTCCGTTGGCAAAGAAATATTCGATCCCTGCTCCCCCCTGTAAAATAAACTCGAACGCGGTGGAGATTTCATCGGATCCCTCAAAAAAGTCACCCCAGGCGCCCCCCACCCCGGCAAACACAAAGGGCGCCCAGTTTCTCCCGGGATTGAGGAATTTGTATTCCAATTGCGCAGGCACCAGGCCAAGCATGTAGGTAGGCGCCTGATCCACGATTTGACCATCCCGTTCCGGATCGACGGTACTGACAACCGCACCCACCTCGATCACCCAATACAAGGCCCCCCGGTAGATGGATTTCCCCATGAGCCCGGTCAGGTTGTATTTGAAGTTGGGGAAAAAGTGAACAGCCCGGATCTCGGTCCGCTGGCCGGAAACTCCCGTTTCCGAGGGAAGGTTGATGGAAAACCCGTATCCCAGACTGAAACCAAATTCATATTGTCCCTTGGCAAAGCGGCTTTCAAAATCAGGAAATGAAGTGCTGTGAGCCACCGGATCCCCTGATTCCGGTATTGCCTGCGCCACCTGAATTTCATCGGCAGAGGACAGGGCCCAGGACTGGGTATTCCCTTTGATTTTGGAAGAAAATAATTCGGCAAATGCTCTTTCCGTATCCAGCGAAATCAGTGCTAAAACCAGAATAAAGGCCCAACAAGACTTGGTCATAGAGTGTATTCGTTATAAAAATTACCCGTTTTCAATTATAAAAGAGTCGGAATTATAGCATAAACCTTTCATCCATTTGCCAAGGGAACCAACGGGTGCAGAAAATCGGGATTCAATATTCCAGGGACATCACATAGCTCATCCCCAGGCAAACGCTGCTCTCATAACTGGTTACATTTAAAGCATCAACCCAGGATCTCGACTGATCTTTGAGATTGCTCTATTTGTACTCTCCCGACTGGAATGCTAGACTTCGTAGTAGATTTCCCGTAATATTTTTCAAAGCCTCCGAGGCTTGAAAATTCTGAAAATCGGAACCGTTCCTGCTTCCAGAGCATCTAAAAACTGACCGAATTTAAACTTGGGTTTACTTCACGGGTCGGCCAGGCGCTGGACACAGGACACCATCCAAAGGGATCTGGCGGACCATGCCGACTCAGGAAGAAAAAGAACAGGATGAAATACTTGTCCGGGATATGAAAGCCGGACATATGGAAGCGTTCGATAAAATTTTCGAGCTCTACCAGCGGAGAATTTACGCCCTGTCGTTCAACATGACGCGCAACCAAATGGATGCGCAAGATGTTACACAGGAAGTTCTTCTGACGATATATCGAAAAATCGACACGTTTCAGGGAAAGTCGGCTTTTTCCAGCTGGGTGTATCGCATTACCTTGAATGCGACCTACATGAAACTGAGGACTAAAAAAAAGGAGCAGTACGTATCATTGGACGAAGGCCTGCCCAATTTCAACCATGCCGGATTCCAAAACGAAAAGATTTCCGATTGGTCGAAGAGTACGGATTCTCTACTGTTTTCAAACGAGACCAAGGGAGTCATTGAAAAGGCTGTTGAACTGCTTCCGGAAAAAGAAAAAGTGGTCTTTATATTGAGAGATATCGAGGGGTTATCAACAGAAAAAGTGGGGGATATTCTGGATTTGACCATCCCCGCAGTCAAATCCCGATTGCATCGGGCACGTCTTTTTCTCAGGAAAAGGCTGTCCAACTATTTTGATGAATATAAAACCCGGAGCTCGAAGAAATGATTTGTTGCAAAGAATGTATTGATCTGCTGTGTGATTACTTTGAAGGAACCCTGAATCCGGACACAGCGGCCTCCCTGGAGGATCATTTTAAGGATTGCCCTCCCTGTGTCTCCTTTCTGGAAACCTATCGCCAAACCTCTGATCTTTGCAGAAAAACCCTCACTCCCGTTGAAATCCCCGAACCGGTACAGATAAAACTTCGGGAATTCGTAAAAAACTATATCCAAAGCCCTTGAAATCAGACCTACTAAGAACCTCCATAAACCTCTTTCAAGTGGCTTTGAATTGCGACATTGACAAATATTTCTTTTATTGATTAACTGTAGAGAGCCCAACAGTTTTCCCATATCTTGGGTCCGGGTTACCTAAAAATTTCCAATTTAGCAAAGGAACGATTCATGGTTGAAATGAAAGTGGAAGGTCTGACGCTGGACCCCCTGACCAATATGCCCATTATTATTCTGAAGGATCTGGAAGGTAACCGGGCATTGCCAATCTGGGTCGGTTTTTTTGAAGCCAACGCCATCGCTTTGGAAATCGAAAAAATCGCCACTCCCCGTCCTATGACCCATGATTTGATGAAAAATCTCATTGGCGACATGAAAGGGAAAATCAACCATATCCTGGTCAGTGAACTGAAGGACAACACCTTTTACGCTGTCATTTCCATGATGTCCGGCGGAGATACCCTGAAAATCGATTCCCGCCCAAGCGACGCCATCGCCCTGGCCCTGCGCGCCAAGGCCCCGATTTATGTCAATGAAACCGTCATCGAAGCGGCCAAAAGTCTGGATCTCCCCGACACCTCCAAGACCAATACGGAGGACAAGGATCAATGGAAACGATGGTTGGACAACATCAAACCGCAGGACTTCGGTAATCTCTAGCCCTCCACTCTTCCGTCATCCGACCGCTTCTTAAAACCCCCTTTATTCAACTTGCCCTTGGCACCACCGTTCTTTTTCTTTATTATTCCTAAAGAAGCAGCGAGACTTGTCAACCCTCCGGAATGCGACCGTGGACACCATCAAAAAAATCGGCATTTTCAGCAAACAGAAACCCGACATCAGCCGGAAAGTTCTTCTGGAGCTCACCTCGTGGCTGAGGGCAAGAAATTACGATGTCCTGATGGCGCCGGAAACTGCCGGGATCATCGGTGAAACCTCCAGCCTCAAACAAGAAGAAATCCCCTCCAAAGGCGACCTGATCATTGTGCTGGGGGGAGATGGTACCCTGCTGAGCGTGGCGCGGCTGACGCATCCGTTTGATGTCCCTATCCTTGCCGTCAACCTGGGAAGCCTGGGATTCCTGACAGAGGTGGCCCTGCCCGACATGTACGGCACTCTCGAGCAGGTGCTAAAGGGAGATTCCTCCATCGAACGGCGCATGCTGTTAAACGTGTTCCTCAAACGGGACGGACAAATCATCCGCAACGATTTTGCTCTGAACGACGTGGTGATCCACAAAAATGCCGCTCGCATCGTCAACCTCGAGGTGCACGTCAACGGCCAATACATGACCTCGTACCGCGCCGATGG
>QIDN01000100.1 GCA_003229345.1 Nitrospirota bacterium
CGCATGGGATCGAAGCAGTCGTCCGTTTACCTCGCGTCTCCCTACACCGCCGCCGCGTCTGCGCTGACCGGGTACGTGACCGACCCACGGGAATTCATTCCGGCACGTGTATAACTCTTATCAAAGTTTTTGGAAGGAAACATTGATTCATGAAAAAGAAGATTCAAGGGCGCGCTTTTGTATTAGGCAACAATATCGATACCGACCAGATCATTCCCGCCGAGTATCTGGTTTACAGTTTGAGCGATCCCGAGGAAAGCAAAAACTACGGCAAGTTCGCGTTGTCCGGCGTACCTACGGAAGGTTCCGGCCTGCCGAAGGGAAAAATTCCATTTGTGGAGGAAGGGCAATACCAATCCCAATTCAAAATCGTGATCGGCGGAAAAAATTTTGGGTGCGGCTCCTCGCGTGAACACGCGCCCGCCTGCATGGAAATAGCCGGAGTCGAAGCGGTGGTGGCAGAAAGCTATGCCCGCATCTTTTACCGCAACTCGATCGACGGTGGATTCTTCATTCCGCTGGAATCCAAGGAACCGCTGGCGGACAAAATCCAAACAGGGGATGAGCTCACCATCGATCTGGAAACTTACACCCTCACCAACGAGACACAGAACAAAACCTATTCCCTGAATTCCCTGGGCGACGTGATCGAAATCATCGAAGCCGGGAATATTTTCGAATACGCCAGGAAATCGGGCCTGATTCCCAGCTGAGGAGAATCTTATGAAGGGAACCCTCGGGCTGATTCTGTTATTCATCGCACCCCTGCCTCTGGTTGCCGCGCCACCCGTCCAACCCACGGAAATGATCACCATCGCTCCCGGCAAATTCACCATGGGGAGCTCCGATAAAGATATCGAGTGGGCGGCAAAAACTTTTTTTTCCGAATCCCTGGACTATTACCGCGACGAAACCACAGCGCACACAGTGGAGTTACCAGCTTATAAAATCGATATCACCGAAGTGACCATGGGCCAGTACCGGCTGTACATGCAACAGACCGGCGTGCCCGCTCCCAAATTCATGGACAACAAACGGTTCAATCAGAACGACCAACCCGTAGTGGGCGTCACTTGGCAGGAAGCGGTGGACTATTGCGCAACGATGGAAAAGCGACTCCCCACCGAGGCGGAGTGGGAAAAGGCGGCGCGGGGCACCGATGGCCGCACTTATCCATGGGGTAACGAACCGGACGAAACCAAGGCCAACGTCCGTGGTAAAAAAGACGGCTACCGCTATTCCGCGCCGGTCGGCCTCGACCCGTACGGTGCCAGTCCTTATGGCATTCGCGATATGGCCGGCAATGCCTGGGAGTGGACGGCGGACTGGTATCAACCGCATCCGAGGAATACCCATCCCAACGATTTTTACGGCGAACAATTCCGGGTGATTAAGGGGGGCTCGTGGTTTTCCAACATGGATCTGGCGCGAATCGCGGTGCGGGGCAAAAGCCTGCCGAACCGCCGCAACAATTATCTCGGTTTCCGGTGCGCGAAATAGTTTATAGTGGCGCAACTAAATAACCGAACTCATAAAGGCAACATCATGATGAAACTCTGCAAAAACTTCGGCCTGCTCGTATTATCTCTTGGGATGCTCCTCCCAGCCTGCCGCTCCAGTCACGATGGCGTAACGGGGGCCAGTGCCAAGGCCAGGGACCTGCCCAAGCTCATTGAGAAGGGCACCAGTGAAGACGGCCTGAGTGTCAGCCTGCAAAATAAAAATATCGGCGTCAAGGGAGTTCGACTTCTTGCGGAGACGGAAAAGGTTAAAAACGTCCGGTCTCTGGCTTTGAAAACGAACAAGCTGGGAGATGAGGGCGTGGCCATCCTGGCGGAATCACCGACGTTTCAACACGTCGAAAAACTATTTCTTTGGGATAACCAAGTCACCGCCGATGGTATTAAAAGCCTGGTCGGGTCGGCCCATTTCAATCATCTCACGGAGCTCAACCTGATGAAAAATCAGTTGGGGGACGAAGGGGTGAAGCTGCTGGTGCAATCGGAGAAGATGGGACAGGTGACTCTCTTGGACTTGGGAGGAAATGAGGTCGGTGATGCTGGGGCCATCGCCATTGCCAATTCGCCGCATCTTGAAAATCTCAAGCGGCTGGACCTGTTCCGCAATAAAATCAGTCCGAAGGGAATTGAAGCCCTGATCCGCTCCAAACATCTGCCGAACCTGGAATACCTGGACCTGACGGCGAACGCGGTGAGCTTCGAACAGATTCCGGCGCTGGAAAAAATGTCGGACCTTCCCAGCCTAAAGGTTTTGATTATCCAATAGGGAATGCCGGGATCAGAAGCGGATGTGAATCCCTACCGTGATAACCGGGTAGAATTTAAATCCGCTCAAATCATCTTCAAGTTGAGCCGCCTCAATCGCCAAATCCGCCGCAGGCACCAAACCGGAACTATCCGTCAAGAAGACATCAGGACTGCCCTGGTAAAACGCACCGATATCCAGCGAAAATCCCACAGCGATAGGCAAGTCGAGCGTATTGTCATCCGCCGCATTGCCCCAGCCGATCCCCAGGTAAGGCGCAAATTCCTTGGACCAAGAGACATTGGCGTTCAATGTCGCGGTCCCGACACCTAATCCCAAGCCTACTGTACTGGCGTCCACGGTCGACGATAAATCCATGTCGTTCTTATTGAAATAAACCCCGCCGGTAATTCGGAAACCTCCATGGAACGGATGCAGGTCCAGGAGAATGGGAACGGATTCAAAATTAAAGTCGGCTTTGTATTTGATACCCGCTTGGGTGATGGAAGGACTCAATTCTCCAAAATTGTAACCGGCTCTTAAATTCAGCCAATTGCTGACTAGGGGCACGGTCACGTCAGCTCCCAGGCCGGTGGTCCCTACTTTGCCGGTCACCCCGATTCCAACCACACCGGCCTGCGCCTGGATTGGAAGTATTAAAAGGAGCATCCCGATTACGAGTTGCAATCCACATTTACGGATTTCCCCGATAGTTTGCCTGACCACCATTGGATTTTCCTCCTAAACTAGAAAAGGTTGATTTGCTGAATTATCGGAATCTGAATAAATAGATATTTCGCATGGTATTGATTTATAATCCTGTAACTCAGTCTAGCTCAATCCCGAAGAAAAATAAATAAAATAACATACACAGTTAATTTGATTTATATTGAAAAATCGTGCTAAAGGCTTGAGTCACCCTTTTACAGACTGCTGATGATCCTCGACGCCGCCAAAGCCGCCGACGTGTCAGATCTAAAAGAAACCACCGCCTAACCCGGCTTTACTTGGAAGATACGGTTATACGGCATTTGTTCTCGCATCCTCCCAGTCGGCCCAGCCGGCCCCCTTCCAGTAGCGCATAAATTTCGAACGACTGCTTTCCCGATGCCCATGAGCCGGTATCCAACACCATAGTCCATTGCGATTGGAGAGCGGTCTCGGTTCCATACTTGCGAGCGATATCCGGACGGGGGACCTGTTGAGAAACAAATAACTGGCTCGCTCTCCCTTCATGAACCACCATTAATTTTTTCACCGGCGTCCGAGTTTCCGGGTCCACCGCCCAACCGCCCACCAGTACCTTGCTCCGTGATTCTCCTGATCGCTGTTGAACAATTTCCACAAAACCAGCGGGCGCCTTAATTACCTGTGACGTTTGAAACAGATTTTGCCCTCTGAACAACAAAGGGTTTTTGAGAACTGTCACCTGCTGAGCTTCCCATTCCTCGGGCGACGTCTGGCGTTTTTTCTTTTGGGTATACGGGTCGAGATGGAAAAACACTTTACGGCCCCCTTCACTATTGATGGAACTCTGGCCCAAAATCCGGGAAAAATTTTGGATCATTTGCTGGCCCCCATCCGCATAACCCATGCGGTCCAGGTAAATACCGTGAAAACCCGAGAACACCAGAATATCCACCATATCCTGTGCGGGAAGCAGGGACACATTCTGTTGCCAGATATTGGTTTCGCGCCCGGTGATCGCCCCATAACTCCACTTCACTGTCCGGGTATGCAGATAACCCCGCACATGATCGTAAGGAATCATCCGGAAGGGCCCTTTATCGATTGGGAACCCCACAAAGGGCAGTTGAAACACCATGGCCCCCTCTGGCAGGGCTTGCTCAATCCGTTTAAAAAATGAAGCGTCCCTTTCAAACTGTTTTTTGGTGAGAGGATACGGGGTTTTGAATGACATCGGCGTTTGATCCAACAAACCGAGAACCAATATCACCCCGCACATTGCATAACTCGCCAAGTGCGACAGCCGCGGTCTCAAAAACTTTTTGTAGACATAGGCCAGTAACAAAGTAAAAGCAAAGATCGCGAAAAATTCGATAAAAATGCTGATCCGGTTGTACGCTCGAATTTGCGAGTTGATAAAATAAGCAAAGAGAGAGCTGAACCCGCCTACCGTACCCAGCAACAGAGCGGATATATTGAGACTGGCCAGATGAAATTTTAAATCCTCCCGGTCCTCATCGACCCTCCTACTAAACAACCCGATGAGCAGGGCAAGGAATCCTACCGAGCCCGCCAATCCCAGGGAGGCAAAACGATTTTCGTTGTTCAGGG
>QIDN01000034.1 GCA_003229345.1 Nitrospirota bacterium
GCATTTCTTATTTTTACCAGCTCCTGCTGGACCGCGTCATCCTCCCTCAACTCGCTATACGATCCAGTATTGATTTCGATACTCTCCGCTCCCACTTCCCGGGCCGCATCAATCTGTCGGGGATCGGGATCAACAAACAAGCTGAAACGAATACCCTGAGACTGAATCTGCTCTCGAATTTTCTTAAGGTGTTCTTTTTGGGAAATAACGTCCAGCCCACCCTCGGTGGTGATCTCCTGGCGTTTCTCGGGAACGATGGATACCTGATAAGGTTTTGTCTTGAGAGCGATCTGAACCATTTCCTCGACGGCCGCCATTTCCAGATTGAGCACCGTCTGAATTTTTTCGCGAATACGAAATACATCATCATCCTGGATATGACGGCGGTCTTCACGCAAATGAACGGTAATGCCGTCGGCCCCGGTTTTTTCGGCTAGCAGAGCTGCAATCAGAGGATCCGGCTCCACCGTTTTTCGGGCCTCCCGGAGGGTGGCGACGTGATCGACATTTACAAACAAACGAATTTTATTTTTCATTTTGAACTTTTAAAATTTCACTCGCAATTTTAATGGCTCGGCAGGTCTCCTGAACATCATGAACCCGCAAAATCCTCGCGCCTTTCATTATGCCAATCACTGCGGTAGCGAGAGATCCTTCCAATCGTTCGGCAACCGGTAGATCGAGAATCTTCCCGATAAACGATTTGCGTGATGCGCCCAGCAATATCGGCTTCTGCAATAAAGTAAAGGAATCCAGATGCGCCAGAATTTCCAGATTATTTTTAACCGTTTTACCAAACCCAATTCCCGGGTCCACCCAAATCCGATCGGAAGCGATGCCCGCTGATTCGGCGGTTTGAATCCCTTGCTCCAAAAATTGTTTGATCTCACCCACGCAATCATCGTACTGAAGATCTTCCTGCATGTTCTCAGGAGAACCCCGCATATGCATGATCACCACCCCCGCATCATATTCGGCAATGATGGGCGCCATTTCCGGATACCGGAGCCCGGTAATGTCGTTGATGATAGAGACACCTGCTTCCAAAACCTTCTGCGCAACACCCGGCTTGTAAGTATCGACAGAGACCGGAATAGAAAAATTTTGGCACAATGGCAAAACAACCGGAAGGATTATGGCCAGTTCCTCTTCTTCCGATATAGGCTTCGCTCCGGGACGCGAGGACTCCGCCCCCACGTCCAAGTAATCTGCGCCTTCCTCAATCATACTTTCTGCAACCTTGAGAACGGCATGAACCGACGACACCCGACTGTCTGGATAAAATGAGTCGGGAGACAAGTTGATGATCCCCATAATCTTTGGGGCTTCAAAATTTCCTTTGGGATTGATGGCAGAGGTCACGCGAAACCAAAGTTCTAAGTGGGATAAAAAAAGCTCCACTTCCGATTCTACCAGGAGTGGAGCTTTGGAATTACATTAAGCAAATAGAGAAAGCATTTTTTACGCTGGAGAAGGATCAGGCATCCCACTTCCTCCCAAGAGTCCGTCAGGGCCATCCAGAGGCCCTGATTTTTTCTTACCTTTCTTCTCTTTGGTAAGAACCGTATCTCCGGAAAGCTCTTCCTTGGGGCTCTCATCATCTCCAGACTTCGGTGGCTTGCCATCAATGATTTCGGTGATTTCCTTCAAGTCCAGGGTTTCGTGCTCCAACAGCGCCATAGAAAGTTTCTCTAAGGATTCCCGGTTTTTGGTGAGAAGTTCCTGGGCGGTGTTATAACCTCCCATGACCAACGCCTTGACTTCCAGGTCGATCAGTTTGGCGGTTTCATCACTGAAGTTTTTCTGTGTGTTAAAATCTCTTCCGAGAAAGACCTGTTCCTCCTTGGAGCCATAGGTGAGCGGACCCATTTTTTCGCTCATTCCCCATTCACAGACCATTTTGCGGGCTGTTTCGGTGGCGCGCTCGATATCGTTGCCAGCACCCGTGGTCATTTCTCCGAGACAAATTTCCTCCGCCACGCGTCCGCCCATCATGATCGCCAGGTTGTTAATCAGGTATTGCCTGGGATAGGTGTGCTTGTCGTCTTCGGGCAATTGCATGGTAACGCCCAGCGCCTGCCCACGAGGAATGATGGTCACCTTGTGCAGGGGATCGGTCTCTGGAAGCAGGTAAGCCACGAGGGCATGGCCCGCTTCATGATAAGCCGTATTTTTCTTTTCCTTTTCCGTAATCACCATACTCCGCCGCTCGACGCCCATCAAAACCTTGTCTTTGGCGTCTTCAAAGTCGATCATGGTAACCACTTTTTTCTCGCCCCGCGCGGCCAATAAAGCGGCCTCGTTGACCAGGTTGGCGAGATCGGCACCGGTAAAACCGGGTGTTCCGCGGGCGATGGTTTTCAATATGACATCATCGGCCAAAGGAACCTGTGAGGTGTGCACCTTCAGAATGCCTTCGCGGCCTTTAATATCGGGCCGAGAGACGACAACCTGCCGATCAAACCGGCCGGGCCGAAGTAGAGCGGGATCGAGAACATCCGGACGGTTAGTCGCGGCGATCAGGATAACGCCTTCATTATTTTCAAAGCCATCCATTTCGACGAGCAATTGGTTCAGAGTTTGCTCCCGTTCGTCATGGCCGCCACCCATCCCTGCGCCGCGGTGCCTGCCAACGGCATCAATTTCGTCAATGAAGATGATGCAGGGGCTGTTTTTCTTGCCCTGTTCAAACAGATCGCGCACACGGGAAGCACCTACGCCGACGAACATTTCCACAAAGTCGGAACCACTGATGTTGAAAAAGGGAACGCTGGCCTCTCCCGCAATCGCGCGAGCCAACAGGGTTTTGCCGGTACCGGGAGGACCGACCAGAAGCACACCTTTGGGAATTTTACCGCCCAGCTTGCTGAACTTCTGCGGTTCCTTCAAGAACTCAATAATCTCATGTAGTTCCTCTTTGGCTTCATCCGCGCCGGCGACATCTTTAAAGGTGGTCGGGTTCTTTTTATCATCCATCAGACGGGCTTTGCTTTTACCAAAGGAAAGGGCTTTGCCACCGCCGGACTGCATCTGCCGCATGAAGAAAATCCAAATCCCCACCAACAGAAGGAGCGGAAACCATGAGATGAAGGCATTCGTATACCAAGTGGTGGTTTCAGGAGGAACCACGACCGTGCGGACTCCCTTTTCACGCAACAGCTTCATGAGCTCAATGTCTTCCTTAAGAATAACCGTCTCAAAAACCGTCCCCTTGTTATCTTTCCCTATAACTTTTTCCCCTTGAATCTGGACTTCACTGACCTCACCTTTTTCAATCATGTCCAGGAATTCGCTATAAATCTTTTGAGGGGCTTCCACTGGCTGATTGACCATGCTGAACAGAGCTAGCAGGATGAATGCTATAATGACCCAAAGGGCTAAATTTTTATAAAATTGGTTCAAAACCTTCTCCTTTATCGTCGAATGGGGAAACCCCACATTCTGAGTGTCTTGAAACTAATAGTAGCATATTTCCCTGGGCAAGGGGCCCTTTCTTTCTCTCCGTTATACCTCGAAAAACTAGGATAACCCCTTAATAAACAAAACTTTATTCGTGTCCGAAGTTACCCGGTAGGTCTCGGCTATCCTCATCCCATATACCCAAATAATATCATTATCACCGGTTGTCAAGATAGGGATGCTCGATCGAATTTCCCGAGGCACTTTTTCGTCGATAAAAAGTGACTTCAGTTTTTTGGTGCCTTTCATTCCCAGAGGTCGTAATCGATCCCCTGCCTGAAAGAACCGGATCACTAAATCACCACCGGTTTTATCAAAATCCAGAAAAGCCTGATTGCCTTGATCAGCAATGAATTCCGTTCCATTTGGGTCAATGATTTCGGCCTTCAAAGTTAAACCGGCTCTTTCAACCTGAGTTTCCCCAGGGATACTTAAAGGCCTCACCCAGTCGGATGTCTCGCTTTCATCCCCCGATAAGATGTCGGAGTTAGATTCAAGGATTCTTTTAAACTCCACGCGGTCTCCCAGACACAAAACTTCGAGGTTGTCGGGCAGATCGATTCTTTTGCCTTTCTGAGATTTTTCAAACAAGTGGAGAATTTCCTGGATATGAAAAGAAGATATCCTCCTCAAGTCTCCTTTAACACTCTGTATACCTTTTCGGACCAACCGGCGTTTAAGAGCGAGGGGCAGCACTGCAAAATATTCAATACCCATATTCAAGGTGCTGCTGTCTCCGACCCTTGAAACGACACGATCAAATTCATGATCCTCCAAAGTTTCCAGGTAATCGTTTTCGGCCCTGAAAATGCCGGAGGCTTCAAAAAGATTCTCTGCGATCCTGGGATTATATTTCTCCTGCAAAAAGGGGATCAATTCCAGACGGATGCGATTACGCAAATAATCTGTCTTTTCATTGGAAGAATCCTTACAGTAAGAAATGTTTCTGTCATTCAAAAAATCGGTGACCTCGGACCGCGAACAATAGAACAGAGGCCGGATGTAGAGAGAGCGGACGGGATTCATTCCGCTCGCTCCTTTGAGGCCACTGCCTCGCAACAGATTCATCAAAACCGTTTCCACCTGATCATC
>QIDN01000033.1 GCA_003229345.1 Nitrospirota bacterium
GGTGTTCGAATGGGCGGTATTTCTCAAGGACTTTGTCAACTCGCTTAAATTCGATGCCCTGGTGTTGAGTTGGGGTATGGGGCCCGACCCCGATCTGTATCAGGTATGGCATTCCAGCCAGGCCGGACCCAATCAATTGAATTTTGTCGGTTATCAAAACCCGGAGGCCGACCGGCTGATTGTGACCATTCGTCAGGAGTATGACAAGGCGAAGCAGATTCAGTTGGCCCGGGAGCTTCATCGCCTGATCGCCCGTGATCAGCCTTACACCTTCCTTTACGTGCGCAAAGCGACCCGTCTGCTCGACAAGAAAATCGTTATAGTCGAACGTCAGCCGGACGGCTCGGAGAAGTTTGTGAAAATTTATCCGGTCAAAGGCGGGGATATAAATTATTACTTTAACAAGTGGAGAAAATTAAATTCCGTTCCTCAGTTTTCACCTGGTTAAGAAGAAGTTTGCTCCCCCTTGTAAAGGGGGCCGGGGGGATTCCTCCTTTTGCTTTTTACAATGAGTAGGTTTGGTTACTTCATTACCCGCCTTCTCAAAAAGATATCCACCGTGCCTTCGGAGTTGCTGGCGACGGCGATATCTTTCATGCCGTCACCGTTGAAATCTCCGGTGGTCAGCATCAACGGCGTTCCGCCCGTCACATAATCACGCACCGGGAAATGAAAACTGCCGTTGGCATTGCGCGTGATTAATGAAAACGAACTGCTCCGGGAATTGGCGACGGTCACGTCGATTTGTTTGTCGTTATCGAAATCGCCGAGAGCCAACGCAATGGGGCCTCCCCCTCCGGCAAAGGAGATTTCTTTTTTGAACGTCCCATCTCCGTTGGCCGGCAGGAAGTACAAGTTGTCTCCCGATCCTGAGGCGGCGACCAAATCCGTAAATCCGTCGCCGTTCATATCGGCTTGAGCCAGTGCCAGGCATCCCAATCCCTGTGCGATTTTTGCCGAGGTGGGGAAGGTGCCGTTTCCCTGCCCAAAATACAGGCGGATGGAGCTGGCGTTACTGCTGTGCACGGCGAGGGCGATATCCAGATGGCCATCCCGGTTGAAATCTCCCGTGACGCCGGAAAACGAGCGGGAGCCGGTTTCATAGGTTTCCCCTTTGATGAATCTCCCGTTGCCTTTTCCCAGATAGATTTCCATTTTACTGAAGGTCAGAGTAACGGCGACATCCGCAAAACCGTCTTCATTGAAGTCTCCCATGGTGATGGATAGCGGGACTTGGCCGGTGGGAGTGGAGCGTGGTTTGAAAAAGGAATTCTTCCCTTTACCCAGCAGGACTACCAGGGAGTTCGTTCCCCGCGAATTGGCGATGATATCTGGCCAGCCGTCCTTATTCACATCTGTGACCACCAATGCCGAGGGTTCTAAAGGGATCGGCAGGGCAGGGCTGGATTTGAAGGAGCCATTGCCCCGGCCGAACAAAATCGAGAGGCTATGGTCCCTGGAATTGGCGGATACCAGATCGGTTTCCCCATCGAGGTTGAGGTCCGCTGCAACCACGTAAGTGGGCCCCAGGCCCACCCGGACCGAGTTGACCTTGGAAAACACGTCCGGCGGCTTGGGGGGCAGGTCGCATCCCGAGAAAAGCCCGCCTATCAGCAGAAAGACCAATCCCAGGCGGATAAAAGCGGTCCCGGCAGACCTATTTCCCCTTGATTTTAATAGTTCCATGTGACAATATTGATCTCAATTTTAATTAACCCCTCGCTCCAGCCAGAACGGTTGGGGCTGTAACCCAGGAGGAGGCCTTCGTTGCGCAACTATCAGTCCATCCTTATTCTCAAGCCCGATCTGGATGAAGCTCAGGTCGAGCAATCCATCGAAAAAATCACCTCGATTATCAGTAAATTCGGTGGCGCCATCCTCAAACTCGATAACTGGGGTAAGAAACGCCTGGCCTATCGCGTTAAGAAAAACAAATTCGGATATTACCTCAATATTTATCATACCTGCGAGCAGGGCAATGTTCCGGCTCTGGAGAGAGAATATCAGCTTTATGACTTGATCATCAAATATTTGGTGATTCGGCTGGAAGAGCGCGATATCGAGCGGGTCATGAGCAAGGCCGCCGAGGCCGCTGAAAAAGCAGAGAGCGAAGCTAAAGAAAGCGTTACCGCTGAGAAAACAGAAGGCGCTGCGAAAGAAGGCGTTGTTGCTGAAAAAACGGAGTAAACTTGGAAGTTTTTTGTGAACCCATTTCCTGAAATGGAGGGGTTATGGCTAGTTTTAATAAAGTTTTATTGATGGGGAATCTGACCCGCGATCCTGAATTGCGGTTCACTTCCAATGGTTCTGCCCTCACCAAGTTTGGGTTGGCGGTAAACCGGAAATACAAGGCGGGAGAGGAATGGAAGGAAGAAGTCTGTTTCGTCGATATCACCGTCTGGGGCAAACAGGCGGAGAATTGCGCCGAGTATTTGAGCAAGGGGAGGCCGGTGTTTATTGAAGGCCGCCTGCAGTTCAGTACCTGGGAGACCGACGACGGTCAGAAGCGCAACAAACTGGAAGTCGTGGCCAACACCGTTCAGTTTTTAGGCCAAGCGGGCGGCGGCGGCAAGCCGGGTATGCAACCGGATATGGAAGATGCTCCCGTCAAAGATGATATTCCTTTTTAATCATGATTTAACGTTTTGAGGCAAGAATGAAAAACCCGACAAAAAAGAAACGGAATCTGTTTACGCAGAAAATTTGCCGTTTTTGTTCCGACAAAATCCAGTTCATTGATTTTTTAGATATAAAACTTTTGAAACCCTTGATTTCTGAGCGGGGGAAAATTGTACCGTCGCGTATTTCCGGTAATTGCGCACGTCACCAGCGGCAAATGACAGAGGCCATCAAAAGGGCTCGTAGCATCGCCTTGTTGCCTTTTTCTGAAGAACACTAATGTGGTCGACCGGATTCAAGCAAGGGACGTTTTAATACCTTACGGGATATTTCTGGTCATCATTCTGGTGGCTTTTATAGCTCCTCCGTTGGGGATGCTCGTTGGGATGTTTACTCCGGTTCCTCTGATTTTGCTTTACCTGCAAAGAGGCAAGATTACCGGATTGATTACCATTACAGCGGTCGGCTTGGCTTTGCTGGTTTTGGTGGGGCCTCAGTTGGCGATCGCATTTATAGCGGCCTATGGAATTATGGCCGCCGCCATGGCCGAGACGACCCGTTTGTCGTTCTCTTTTGAAAAAATTGTACTGATCAGCGCGCTGGTTCCGGCAGTTTTAACCCTGTTGATGCTGTTTATAGGGTTGGCCGGGGAAGGCGGGTCTTCCATGAAGGCATTGGAGGACACTCTCAAGAGTGAAGCGGAAAGTTACATTCAGGTTCTTGAGAAATCGGGTGAGACCCCGGAGAAGTTAAAAGAAATCCGGAAATCCGTAGAGGAATCAATACCGACCGCGGCCAGGGTTTTTCCATCGTTCATTTTAATCAGTGCCCTGGTGGGAGCCGTTATCAATTTTCTGGCAGTCCGGTATTTGTGGCTCAGGTTTTATACCCGGCAATATTTCGAGGGAATGGATGTGAGCCGATGGATGCTCCCGGACATCATGGTCTGGGTGCTGATTGCCTCCGTGGGTTCCATGCTTTTTGGGCCGGGAATCAGCCAAATGGCGGGAATAAACCTGGCGATCATTCTTTTGTTTTTGTATTTTTTACAGGGTCTGTCGGTTGTGACCCATATTTTAAAATCGAAGAAGTTTCCCCGGTGGGCTTGGATTATTGTGTTCATCCTGATCCCGCTGAACCCCATGTTTTTTGGGTTGGTGGTGGGGATGGGGCTTTTCGATATCTGGGTGGATTTTCGAAAAATTCGAGTGACGCCGCCGCCGGATTCCATGGAATAACCCGGTTGCGCCGTGATTGTTATCAAGGAAGGAGCAGTGGTATCGTAATGAAAGTTTTGTTGAAAGAAGATGTTAATAAGCTGGGATCGGTAGGCGACGAGGTTGAAGTGAAGGACGGCTATGGCCGCAATTTTCTGATTCCCACGGGCAAAGCCCTGCTGGCGACCCCGAAAAATGTAAAACAGTTCCGCCATCAGAAAAGCATCGTGGAGCATAAAGTCCGCAAGCTGAAAGGAGCGGCGCAGGACGTAGCCGACCAGTTGGCCAAGTTGTCTCTTTCCATAAAGAAAAAGGTGGGAGAACAAGGCAAACTGTTTGGTTCTGTAACCTCCCAGGAGATTGCCGAGTTGGTTTCCTCGCAAGGAGTAGAAATTGACCGCCGCAAAATCCAGCTGGGTGAACCTATCAAATCCCTGGGCGAATTTAAGATCCCGGTAAAACTCCACCCGCAAGTCACTGCTGAAATGACGTTGACCGTAACAGGAGTGGAATCGGCCGAGACTCCAAAAGAGACGAGCGCTCCCACAGAGCCTGTGGAAGAAGCTGTGGAAAACCCGGAACAACCTGTGGAAAACGAAGACGAGGGTTGATTTGGCGGGTGTGCTCCCTATTTAAAGATTGAGGGACTCACCCAGTTTTGTTATAAAGTGGCATGTCAAACGTCGCCGATATCTCTTTAAGAAAACTTCCCCCC